>JBEVFK010000187.1:0-22729 GCA_040512325.1 Mycobacterium sp.
GTCGTCAACGGCGACCATGCCGAAGCCAACGTCACCACGTTCATGGCCTTCGACCCGTCGACCCGGTCCACCCGCAGCTTCGACCTGGAATACCGCGACCAGGACTGGAAGATCTGCCAGGCCCCGCAGTAGCTTCCTTGCGATTTGTGGAGCCTGACCGGCGCTCACCGCCGATCAGACTCCACAAATCACGATCGTTCTAGCCCGCGGTCACCGACCGGCCCGCGCTGTGCAGGTCGTTGCACGCCTCGACGACACGCTCGGTCATACCGGCTTCGGCCTTCTTCAGGTAGCTGCGTGGGTCGTAGACCTTCTTGTTGCCAACCTCGCCGTCGATCTTGAGCACCCCGTCGTAGTTGGCGAACATGTGTCCGGCCAGCGGCCGGGTGAACGCGTACTGGGTATCGGTGTCGACGTTCATCTTCACGACGCCGTACTTCAGCGAGTCCTCGATCTCCGACTTCAACGAGCCCGAGCCGCCGTGGAACACGAAGTCGAACGGCTTGGAACCCTCGGCCAGGCCCAGCTTGGCCGCGGCCACCCGCTGTCCCTCGGCGAGCACCTCGGGCTTGAGCTTCACATTGCCGGGCTTGTACACGCCGTGCACGTTGCCGAACGTCGCGGCCAGCAGGTACCGGCCGTGCTCACCGGCGCCGAGTGCGTCGATGGTCTTCTGGAAGTCCTCGGCGGTGGTGTAGAGCTTGTCGTTGATCTCCGCCTCCACCCCGTCTTCCTCGCCGCCGACCACACCGATCTCGACCTCGAGGATGATCTTGGCCTCGGCCGCCAGCTTCAGCAGCTCCTTGCCGATCTCGAGGTTCTCGTCGATGGGCACTGCCGAGCCGTCCCACATATGCGACTGGAACAGCGGGTTGAGGCCCTTGGCGACGCGCTCGGCAGAGATGGCCAGCAGCGGGCGCACGTAGGTGTCGAGCTTGTCCTTCGGGCAGTGATCGGTGTGCAGCGCCACGGTGACGGGGTACTTGGCGGCGACGACGTGCGCGAACTCGGCGAGTGCCGCCGCGCCGGTGACCATGTCCTTGACTCCCAGCCCGGAACCGAACTCGGCACCACCGGTGGAGAACTGGATGATGCCGTCGCTGCCGGCGTCGGCGAACCCCTTCAACGCTGCGTTGATGCTTTCCGACCCGACACAGTTGATCGCAGGGAAGGCGTAGGAGTGTTCCTTCGCGCGGCTCAGCATCTCGGCGTAGACCTCGGGCGTCGCGATGGGCATGGGAGTCTCCTTCAGCGTTCCGACTTCGGCGTATGTGCCTAGAAAGTATCGCAGGAAGCGTCGACGCAGGGCAGCGCGGACCGGGTCAAATTCGCTCCGCCGGTACTCTGGTCGCCGTGACCGCCCTGGCCTCGACCGAAACCGTGACGTACCTGGCACTGATGCCGGACTTCATGGACCCGCAGATTTTGCTCGGCTATTTCGGAACCTGGGCTCTGGTGGGTCTGCTGGTGGTCGTCTTCGTCGAATCGGGAGTGCTGTTCCCCATCCTCCCCGGCGATTCACTGCTCTTTGTCGCCGGCATGCTCGCCGCGGGCACCGTCGCCAGCGACACGAATTTCCAGCTCTGGCAGCTTCTGCTGTTCATCCCCGTCGCCGCGGTGCTCGGCGGCCAGGTCGGGTACTGGATCGGCCGCAGTGTGGGTACCTCGATGTTCAAGCCCAACGCCCGGTTCCTCAAGCAGAAGTACCTCGATGAGGCCCACCTGTTCTTCGAGGAGCGCGGCCCGTTCGCCATCGTCATCGCCCGGTTTGTGCCGATTGTGCGGACCCTGGCGCCCATCACCGCCGGCGCCGCCCGTATGCGGTACTCGGTGTTCACCGCTTTCAACGTCCTGGGCGCCGTCGTATGGGGTGTCGGCCTGACACTGCTCGGCTACTGGCTGGGCCAGTTCGAGATCGTGCAGAAGCTGCTGGAGCCGATCTTCATCCTGATCGTGCTCGCCTCGATCGCCCCGATGTTCTGGGAGTGGTACAAGCGGCGCAAGGCCGCCAAGGCCGCAGGAATCACCGCCGCCGAAGCAGCCCACGATCCTCTGCCGGGCGAGGCCTGAAGTCAGGCGCTCGCCGGCTTGAGCACCGCAGCGAGTTTGCGCAGCGCCGCACGCGGATCTGCCATCGGATTGTCGCCGAGCACCTGAACCACCACGTGGTCGGCTCCCGCATCGAGATGTGCGGTGATCTTCGCGGCGGCGTCCTCGACCGAGCCCAGCCCTACGACGCCGCGGGCCAGCCGGTCGGAACCGCCGCGCACCAGGTCGGATTCGTCGAAACCCTGGCGCAGCCACGAGTTCCGGTAGTTCGGCAACCCGCTGTAGACGTCCAGGTGCTGGTGCGCGTACTTGAGCTGCTCCTCGTCGGAACCGCCGACGACAACGGCCTGCTCGGAGACGATCCACTTGTCGGGACCGAGGATCGAGCGGGTGGTGGCGGTCTGTTCCGGGGTGACGAGATACGGGTGCGCGCCGTCGGCGAGTTCGCCGGAGAGCTCGATCATCTTCGGCCCCAGCGCTGCCAGCAGCCGGGGCGGACGGCCGACGCCGGGCTCGATCTGCTCCGGTAACGCGGCCATCCGCTCGAGGTATGCGCGCATGGTCGCCAGTGGCTTGCTGTACGAGCCGCCCATGCCGTGTTCGACCAGCGGGGCGTGGCTGACGCCGAGGCCGAGGACGAACCGGCCCGGATGCAGCGCGGTCAGGGTGCGGGCGCCGGCTTCGGCCGCCGAGGGCAGGCGGATGTGAATGTTGGCGATGCCGGTGCCGACGACGAGCCGGTCGGTGGCCGCCAGGAACGCCGCCGACTGGGTGAGGCATTCCTTGCCCGTGACCTCGGGAATGAACAGCGACCCGTAGCCGAGTTCCTCGATTTCGCGTGCGACGTCCAGGGCGTCGGTGATGGACCAGGTTTCACTGGCCCACCAGACACCGACACGGGAGGGGAAATCGATACGTGCGCGCTCGCTGGTCGTCATGCGTCTCCCTGGTTCTGACAGGTGTCAACTGTTGGTAGCGACCCTACCTGCGTTCCGGAGCGCTCCGGCGCGCGGCGTCCCGGAGCCCACCCGATCCCGAAAAGGCCTCGATGGCGACCAGCAGGGCTTGCAGACCACCGAGGGTATTCGCCGGCAGGAACAGGTCGCAGTGGGGCATCGCCGCCGCCATCGATCCGGCCAGCGGGCGATAGCCGGGGGCAGCCGCCCGCGGATTGAGCCACACCACCCGGTGGGCGCGCCGCCGTAGCCGCGCCATCGCATGGCCGAGCACCTCGGGCGGGTCGGCGTCCCAGCCGTCGGAGGCGATGATGACGATGGCGCCGCGCAACGTGCTGCCGTGTGGTGCGGCCAGCAAGGCGGCGACGCTGCGGCCCAGATGCGTCCCGCCGTAACGATCGGTGACCTTGGCATTGGCCCGCTGCAGCGCCACCTCCGCGGAACGCTGCGACAGTACCGGCGTCAACCGGGTCAGCGCCGTCGAGAATGCGAACACCTCCGGCCTGACGGTGGCTCCCGACCGTCGTTGCAGGGCTGCCGCCCGCATCAGGTGCAGATAAATGGTGGCGTACGGCTGCATGGATCTACTGACATCACACAGGAATACGATCCGCCGCGGACGCCGGCGGCGCCGGGACCGGACCAGCCGCACCGCTTCCCATCCGGTGCTCCGGGACGCCCGGATGGTCTGCCGCAGGTCGACCCGGGTGCCATGTCTGCCGGCTTCTCGCCGGAGGCTGCGCCGACGAGGCCAGCGTGCGGTCGCTTGCTCCAGCCAGGTGCCGATGAGGCGGAGGTCTTCGGCGTCGAACGTCTCGAAGGCCTCGTCGGCGCGCGCCGTCCATCGGCTGGGCAAGGTGTCGGGGATCGCGATCTCGGTGTCGGTGAGCTCCGCGGTTCTGGCGGCGGTGATCGTGGTGGGTCTGGTGACCCACGGCAGACCGCTGCCGTCCAGCGTGGGTCCGTGGGCACTGCGGACCCCGGGCACCGCGGCGACGGCCGAGCCCAGCTGCGACTGCAGGCCCACCGGATCCAGTCCGACTGTCGTGCCACCGAACACCACGTCGAACACGGCATCGAACGCCGGCAGGTCCTCGGCCCGGTTCACCAGCGTCAGGCGCGCCGCCCAGTACAGCTCCGAGCGCGACGCCGGCGCCAGATGGTCCAGTGCGGCGACGAATCCCGCTGGACCACTGGCAGATACGGTGACCCCACCCGATCTCAACCGGGCGACGAGGGCGACCGCGAAGGCGGCGAGATCGACACCGCGCAACAGCACCGGACCGGTCATCTACCCCTGCGCGCTCCCCTACGGGCGATCAGCGCGAAGACCACGGCCGCCGCCACCGCGGCCAGCGCAACCGGGAGGTACTTCTTCAGCACCGTTCCGCCCGCAAGTTCCAGCAGATCGATGGGCGCGGTCTCGGGTTGCGGCGGTGCCGGCAACGGAACCACCGGGGGCACCTCGGTGGCGTCTGCGGGCGATTCCACAGCGGCCGCCGCAGGTGCGTTCTCGGCAGCCAGTTTGGCCTCGAGGGAATCCACGAACTGGCCGAGGAGTTTCTCTGAAACCTGTTGCAACATACCGCTACCGAACTGCGCCAGTTTGCCGACGACCTTCAGGTCGGTGTCGACGGTGACGCGGGTCCGGTCACCGTCGGGGTGCAGGGTGGCGATGACGGTGGCTGCCGCGTTGCCCGTGCCCCGGGATTCCTTGCCCTTGGCATCGATGACGGCGCGGTACTGCTCGTCGTCGCGTTCGACGAAGCGGACCTTGCCGTTGAACTCGCTGGTCACCGGTCCCACTTTGATCTTCACCTTGCCCAGGGTGTCCTCACCGTCCACCCCGGTCATCTGGGCACCGGGCATCAGCGGGATCACCTGCTCGAGGTCGTTGAACAGCTCCCAAGCCCGGCCGATCGGCGCGGTGACGGTGAACTCATTGGCGATTTTCATTCTGGTGGTGTTCCTTCCACGCCGTTACGGCGAGCTGTATTCGAGGAAAGCATCGGCGATCACGGTGCGATCATCGGGGGTTTTGGCCAGCGCGCCGAGACTGGCCAGGGTGTGCTGACTCTGTGGGGCCACCAGGTCGGTCACCCGCAGTGCGACGAGCGCGGCGACCCAATCGATGGTCTCGGCGATGCCTGGCTGCTTGTCCAGGTCCAGTTGCCTTGCGGTACCGATGAACCGGGTGGCGTGTTGGATCAGTGCCGCGCCGGCTCCCGGCACGGTGCGCCGAACTATCTCAGCAGCCCGCGTCGGGTCAGGGTAGTCGATCCAGTGGTAGAGGCAGCGTCGTCGCAGCGCGTCGTGCAGATCACGGCTGCGGTTGGAGGTCAGGACCGCGATCGGTGGTCTTTCCGCGGTGAAGGTGCCCAGTTCGGGCACCGTCACGGCAGCCTCACCGAGGAATTCCAGCAGTAGCGCCTCGAATTCGTCATCGGCACGGTCGATCTCGTCGATCAGCAGCACGGGCGGGGTGTCACCCCGGTACCGGACGCACTGCAGGATCGGCCGGTCGATGAGGTAGGCCTCGGTGTAGAGGTCGGATTCGTCGATGCCTCCGCCGCGCACCTCGGCCAACCGTATCGCGAGCAGCTGGCGTTGATAGTTCCAATCGTAGAGCGCCTCCGCGGCTGTCAGACCCTCATAACACTGCAACCGCACCACCGGTGAATTCAGCACCTCGGCAAGGGTTTTGGCCGCCGAGGTCTTCCCCACCCCGGGCTCCCCCTCCAGCAGTAGCGGCCGGCCGAGCGTGGTGGCCAGATAGATCGCCGCAGCGGTGCCGTCGTCCAACAGATGATCGTGGGCGTCGAAGCGGCGCACGACGTCGGCGACGTCGGCGAAAGCGCTGGAGGTCATGGCGCCTGGCTTGTGTCAGGGTGAGCCGCGGCGAACGATGCCCGGCAACCCGCACCGCAGAACCAGTAGTCGCGACCGGCCACCTGCAGATGCTGCGCCCCCGGCCCGACAACGACCGACATCCCGCAGATCGGGTCGATCGCTTCCTCCGGAGCCTGCTGCACCCGGTTCGGAATCTGCAACCCGTCGATACGGATCGCCGAGATCACCTCGGCCACCACCGACACCGCGATCTCCGCCGGTGTCTTTGCGCCGATGCGCAGCCCGACCGGACTGTGGATCCGCGCCCGCTCGTCGACGGTCAGCCCCAGCCCGTCGAGGACGGACGCAGCCCGAACCCGACTGGCCACCAAGCCGATATAACCGACCCCGGCATCCAGTGCCGCCCGGATGACCGCACCCTCGGGTCCGCCGTGGCTGGCGATCACGATGGCCGTGGTACCGGACAGGTCGTCCATCGACTCGCCGCCCACCGCGTCGTAACCCAGGACCCCGCAGAGTTCCACCAGGGCATCGGCGATCGGCGTCGCGCCGTGCACCCGGATCAGGGGTGCGGGCACCTCCGGCACCAGGAAGATCTCCAGCGCACCGCCGGACAGGCACGGGTTGACCACGACGCACGCGCCCGGCGCCTCCGGGAACGTCACGTCACCGTCCGGCAGCACCCGCAGCAACACGCTCTCATTGGTCTGCAGTGCACCCAGCGCCGCCTTGCGGACGGAATTCTGGGCGCACTGTCCGCCGACAAATCCTTCGATGGTGCCGTCGGACAACATGATCGCTTGATCTCCCGCATGCGCGGAGGTGGGTGGCTGCGCGCGCACGACAGTGGCGTGCACGAACGGGGTCCGCGTCCGGCGCAGTTGCTGGGCACGCTCGTTGACCGTCAGGGTCGATTTGGGTCCGATGGTGCCGCTCCTCCTCATCGCTCGTTCCTGGCTCTGCATCGCCGCAGCACGGGGCTAGATCGGCGGGGTGGCGCGGCCTTGCATCGCCTCCCACACCCTCGACGGGGTCAGCGGCATGTCGGCGTGTCGAACCCCGAACGGCGCCAACGCATCCACCACGGCGTTCACCACCGCCGGCGGGGAACCCACGGTGGCGGACTCGCCGACACCTTTGGCGCCGATCGGATGATGCGGTGACGGTGTGACCGTGTGCCCGGTCTCCAGATGCGGGACCTCCATGGCGGTGGGAATCAGGTAGTCCATCAACGAACCACCCAGGCAGTTGCCGTCGTCATCGAAGGCGATCATCTCCATCAGCGCCATCCCGATGCCGTCGACGATGCCGCCGTGCACCTGACCTTCGATGATCATCGGGTTGATCCGGGTACCGCAGTCGTCCACAGCCAGGAACCGGCGCACCTTGACCACCGCGGTGCCCGGGTCGATGTCGACCACGCAGAAGTACGCCCCGTACGGGTAGGTGAGATTCTCCGGGTTGTAACAGATCTGGGCGTCCAGGCCGCCCTCGAGTCCCTCCGGCAGGTCGCCGGCACCGTGCGCTTTCATCGCGATGTCCTGGATGGTCACCGAGGCGGTCGGATCGCCCTTCACGTGGAAGGAACCCTTCTCCCATTCCAGGTCGGCGACGCTGGCCTCCAGCATTCCGGAGGCGATGATCTTCGCCTTGTCGCGGATCTTGCGGGCCACCAGCGCCGCTGCGGCACCGGATACCGGGGTGGACCGACTGCCGTAGGTGCCCAGCCCGAACGGGGTCTGGTCGGTGTCACCGTGCACCACGTCGATATCGTCGGGCGGGATTCCGAGTTCCTCGGCGATGATCTGGGCGAACGTCGTCTCGTGGCCTTGCCCCTGGGTCTGCACCGACAGCCGCACCACCGCCTTCCCGGTGGGGTGCACCCGCAGCTCGCAGCCGTCGGCCATGCCGAGTCCCAGGATGTCCATGTCCTTGCGGGGGCCTGCCCCGACGGCCTCGGTGAAGAACGACATGCCGATGCCCATCAGCTCGCCGCGCTCGCGTTTTTCGGCCTGCTCCCGACGCAGCTCGTCGTAGCCGATCATGTCCATGGCCAGCCGCATGGTGGTCTCGTAGTCCCCCGAGTCGTACTGCCAGCCGGTCTTGGACTGGTAGGGAAACTGCTCTGGTTTCAACAGGTTTCGCAGCCGCAGTTCCGCCGGATCGATTTTCATCTCGTGAGCCAGGCAATCGACGAGGCGCTCCACGAAATACACCGCCTCGGTGATACGGAAGGAACAGGCATAGGCCACCCCACCCGGGGCCTTGTTGGTGAACACCGCCGTCATGTGGCAGTACGCGGCTTCGATGTCGTAGCTGCCGGTGAACACCCCGAAGAATCCGGCCGGGTACTTCAGGGGGGATGCCACTCCGTTGAAGGCACCGTGGTCGGCCAGCACGGTGGAGCGGATCGCGAGGATCTTGCCGTCCTTGGTCGCCGCGATGTCGCCGACCATGATGTAATCGCGGGCGAAGCCGGTGGACGTCAGGTTCTCGCTGCGGTCCTCCATCCACTTGACCGGTTTTCCGAGGATCAGCGACCCGACAATGGCGCAGACGTAGCCGGGGTAGATGGGCACTTTGTTGCCGAACCCCCCGCCGATGTCGGGGGCGATGACCCGGATCTTGTGCTCGGGGATGCCGGCCACCAACGCGTACAGCGTGCGGTGCGCATGCGGCGCCTGGGTGGTGGACCACAGGGTGAGCTTGCCGCTGATCGGATCGAGATCGGCTACGGCACCGCAGGTTTCCATCGGGGCGGGGTGCACTCGCGGGTAGATGATCTCCTGGCTGACCACCACGTCGGCCCGGGCGAACACCGCGTCGGTGGCGGCCGCGTCCCCGGTTTCCCAGTCGAAGCAGTGGTTGTCGGTCTTGCCGTCGAGATCGGTGCGGATGATCTCGGCGTCGGGTGCCAGCGCCCGCCGCACGTCGACGACGGGCTCGAGCGGTTCGTAGTCGACGTCGATCAGTTCCAGTGCGTCGCGCGCCGAGTATCGGTCTTCGGCGACGACGAACGCCACCTCCTGGCCCTGGAACCGGACCTTGTCGGTGGCCAGCACGGCCTGCACATCGTTGGACAGGGTCGGCATCCAGGCCAGCCCCTTTTCGGCCAGATCGGCGCCGGTCACCACGGCCTTGACCTTCGGATGGGCCAGGGCGGCAGAGACGTCGATGGCGGTGATCTTGGCGTGCGCGTAGGGCGAGCGCAGGATCGCCAGGTGCAGCATGCCGTGCAGGTTGACGTCGTCGACGTAGTTGCCTTTGCCGCGGATGAACCTCGGGTCTTCCTTGCGCAGCATCCGGCCGTAGCCGCAGGGCTTCTTGTCGTTGTCGGCGCGGTCGTTCTCCGATGGGGGCCGAACCTCGGTGGTGGTCATCACTTTCTCCCGGCTTCGATGAGGTGATCGCCGGCGTCGCCACCGAGGGTGTCCTCGGTCTGGGTGCCCGGGTCGAAGTCGTCACGGCCCTGTTTGGCCGCCCACTGAATGGACCGCACGATCGTGGTGTAGCCGGTACACCGGCAGATCTGGCCGGAGATGGCCTCGCGGATGGTGTCTTCGTCCGGATCGGGATCACGGTCCAGCAGGGCGCGGGCGGTGATCATCATGCCGGGGGTGCAGAACCCGCACTGCAGCCCGTGGCACTGCATGAAGCCTTCCTGCACCGGATCCAGCTTGCCGTCGACCTCCATGCCCTCCACCGTCCGGACGTCGTGTCCGGAGGCCATCGCGGCCAGCATGGTGCACGACTTCACCGGCTCACCGTCGACACTCACCACACACGTTCCGCAGTTGGAGGTGTCGCAGCCCCAGTGTGTTCCGGTCAGCCGCAGCTGATCGCGCAGGAAATGTACGAGCAGCAGCCGCGGCTCGACATCGGCGCTCACCGAATCACCGTTGACCGTCATGTTGACCTGCATGGATTGTCCTCAATTCCCTTGGGGGGCAGGCATGGTGCGCACCCGGTCGACGGAGGTCCGCAGCGTGCGGATGGTCAGTTCGGATGCCAGGTGGCGTTTGTAGTCGGCGCTGCCGCGCATATCGGACACCGGCTCGCAGGCAGCCGCGGCCGCGCGGCCCGCGTCGGCGAACGTGGCCTCGGTGGCCGGGCGGCCGGCGAGTGACTCGGCCAGTGCCTGCAGGCCGTCGGTATCGGGGTTGACCGCGGTCAGCCCAACTCGGGCGGCGACGATGACACCGTGATCCCGGTCCAGGGTGACGGCGGCCCCGGCGGCGGCCACCGCCCAGTCCCCCACTCGGCGTTCGACTTTCACGTATGCACTGGATGAGTTGTGCCGCAGCGGTATGCGGACCTCGGTGAGCATCTCGTTGTGCGCCAGCGACGTCTCGTACGGGCCTTCGTGGAAATCATGGATGGCGATCTCGCGCTGCCCGCCGGGTCCACGGGCCACGCAGATCGCGTCCAGCACCATGCAGACGGTGGTGAGGTCCTCGGCCGGGTCGGCCTGGCACAGCGATCCGCCGACGGTGCCGCGGTTGCGCACCACCGGGTCGGCGATCACCTTCTCGGCGTCGCGGAAGATCGGCAACACCGACGCCAGGGGCTCGGAGTCCAGCACGTCGCGGTGGCGGGTCATCGCACCGAGTCTCACGATCGTCGGGTCGGTGACGATATATCCGAGCTCACCGGCGAGGTCGTTGATGTCGATCAGATATTCGGGGTTGGCGATCCGCAGTTTCATCATCGGCAACAGGCTGTGGCCGCCCGCGACGATCAGTGCACCGTCACCGAGGCGATCCAACAGGCCGACGGCGTGTTCGACACTGGTGGCGCGTTCGTACTCGAAGGGGCCGGGAACCTGCATGTGACTGGCCTCACATCTTTGGGGGTGGGAGGCCCAGTCTTGGCCGGTGTTACCAAACCGTCAATAGCCAGTTAAGGAATCGCTTAACTGACTATGTTCATGCTGGTGATGATGGATGCGGCCGGGAACCTCGGCCAGTGGCCGACCCCCGCCACCCCACCTGCTGGCGATGATCTCCGCGGCGATCGACACGGCCGTCTCCTCCGGAGTCCTGCCCCCGAGGTCCAACCCGATCGGGCTGGACAGGCGCTCGAGCTCGGTGTCGGTCAGCCCCGCCTCCCGCAGTCGGGCGAGCCGGTCATCATGGGTGCGCCGGGACCCCATCGCACCCACGTACGCGACCTCGGGCAGCCGCAACGCGACCTCGAGCAGCGGGACATCGAACTTCGGATCGTGGGTCAGCACACAGATCACCGTGCGGGCGTCGACGGCACCGGCGGCGGCCTGGGCGGCCAGGTACTGGTGCGGCCATTCGACCACCACCTCGTCGGCGGTGGGAAACCGCGCAGGCGTCGCGAAGACCGGACGTGCGTCGCAGACCGTGACCCGGTAGCGCAGGAACGACCCCTGCTGGGCGACGGCCGCGGCGAAGTCGATGGCGCCGAAAACCAGCATCCGCGGCCGCGGCGCGTAACTGGCGACGAACACCTCCATGCCGAGACCGCGACGCTGACCGTCCGGCCCGTAGGTCAGGACCTCGCTGCGGCCGGCCGCCAGCAGTCCACGGGCATCGTCGGTGACGGCGGCATCCGCCCGCGGCGACCCCAGCCCGCCGCTGACCTCGTCGCTGCGGATGACCAGGCGCCGGCCCACCCGGGTTCCGTCCGGGTGGGCGATCACCGTCGCGACGGCCGCGGGCCGGTGGTTCACGATGTCATCGGCGAGCGCGGCGAGTTCGGGAAAGGTGTTCTGCGACACCGGTTCCACGAAGATATCGATGGTGCCGCCACAGGTCAGTCCGACGGCGAAGGCGTCATCGTCGCTGACGCCGTAGCGCTGCAGCATCGGCACACCGGTACGGGTGACGTCATTGGCCAGCTCATAGACGGCGCCCTCGACGCAGCCGCCGGAAACCGACCCGCTGACGGTGCCGTCCGGGGCGACCACCATCGAGGCACCCGGCAACCGCGGCGCCGACGAATACGTGCGCACAACCGTCCCGATACCCACGGTGCCACCGGCACGCCAGACCGGCATCAGCTCGCCGAGCACGTCTCTCATCTCACCCAATCTAGGCCCTAGGTAGGAGTCCTTCCGTGACACCAGCACAACTTCGCGCATATTCGGCCGTGGTGAGGCTGGGTTCGGTGCACTCCGCGGCAGCCGAGCTCGGGATGTCCGACGCCGGGATCTCGTTGCATGTCACCCAGCTCCGCAAGGAACTCGACGACCAGCTGTTCACCAGGACCAAGGCGGGACTGGCGTTCACCCCGGGCGGGTTGCGACTGGCCAGCCGGGCCATCGAGATCCTGGGGCTGCAGCGGCAGACGGCGATCGAAGTGACCGAGGCGGCACATGGCAGGCGGTTGCTGCGGATCGCGGCCTCGAGTGCGTTCGCCGAGCATGCGGCGCCCGGTCTGATCGAGCTGTTCTCGTCGCGCGCCGATGACCTGTCAGTGGAACTGAGCGTGCACCCGGCCAGCCAATTTCGGTATCTCATCGAGTCCAGAGCCGTCGATGTAGCGCTCGGGCCGGCCAATGCGGCGCCGTCGGACGGCACCGACACCATCGCCGCCCGACCGTTTCTGAAGTACCAGATCATTACCGTCGCCGCACCGGACAGTCCCCTCGCGGCGAGCCCCGCGGCGCCGCCGGCGATGACTCTGCTGCGCGAGCAGATGTGGATGTTGGGGCCTTCTGCGGGCAGTGTCGACGGTGAAATCGGGTTGATGCTACAGAAACTCGCGATTCCCGAGGCGCAGCAGCGGATCTTCCAAAGCGATGCGGCAGCGTTGGAGGAGGTGCAGCGGGTCGGGGGTGTCACCCTCACGATCGGCTTTGCGGTCGGGAAGGATCTGTCGGCGAAACGGCTGACTCACATCAAGGGTCCCGGCCTGCAGACGGAGGGCGAATGGGTGGCTTTCACGCTGCCTCCGGCGTCGAGGCAGCCCGCGGTCTCCGAGCTGATCCGCTTCATCACCACCCCGCGCTGCACGCAGGCGATGATCCGCGGCACCGGTGTCGGGGTGACCCGGTTCAAGCCGAAAGTACATGTGACACTGTGGAGCTGACGTCCGCCGAGGTCGACGACATGGCGGGTTTACTCGGACTCCTGCGCCCGAACGTGAGTTTGGGCGCGAAAAGTCACTCGCGGCCTGATTCCAGGGCGCGGATCAGGCTGGCCGCATCCCACGGCCCCTTGTGCCGTTTGCCGTTGACGAAGAACGTCGGCACCGACTGCAGGTCCATCACCTCGGCGTCCTGTGCGTCGTCCTCCACCCGGTGTCGCACCTTCGACGACCGCAGATCCTCGTCGAACCTCGCGATATCGCAACCCACACTGTCGGCGTAGCGGTAGAGGTGCTCCCACTCCAGGTACTCCTGGAACTCGAACATCATCTTGCCCATCTCGAAGTACCTGCCCTGCATGCCGGCGGCCTCGGCCGCCAGTGCGGCGTCCATGGACCGCGGATGCACCTTCTCCAACGGTAGATGACGCCAGACATAACACAATTCGTCGCCGAAGTGGTCTCGCACCTCGTCGATGGATCCGGTGGCGCGGCTACAGAACGGGCACTCGTAGTCGCCGTACTCGACCAGGGTCAGCGGCGCGTTCGGATTGCCGCGGATGTGATCACGCGCGCGGTCGATCGGGCGAACCAGCTTGGCGCCCACCGCTTCCGGCGGGCTCAGCCGATCCGTGACGCGGAAGATGGCCCAGCCAAGGACGAACGCCGCAAACGAGGCCACCAGCACACCGACGCGGGCCTCGTCCTGCTTCAGCGGATCCTCGATCGCCAGGTCGATGATGAACAGCGAGATGGTGAACCCGATACCGGAGAGCGCGGCGCCGCCGGCGACGCGGCGCAAGGTCAGCCCGGGCGCCAGTTGACCGAGGCCGGTGGCGCGGACCATCGCCGTGGCCGCGGTGATACCGATCAGCTTGCCCACCACGAGGCCGGCGATGATGCCCCAGGTCAGCGACGACACCAGGGCCGCGGCCACCGTGTGCTCGTCCAGTCGGACCCCCGCGTTGGCCAGCGCGAACAGCGGCAGCACCAGGAAGGACACGTAGGGCCCGAACCCGGTGGTGAGCCGCTCGTTGATCGAAATCGATTCGCGCAGGCTGCGACTGGCCGTGCGCGCGTACTCCGAACTGGGCGACTGCCGGAACGCGCGGATCAGGTCGACGGTCTCCTCGACACGCTGGCGCTGCGGTGTGAACACCGGAATCAGCAGTGCCACCCCCACCCCGGCGAGTGTCGGGTGCACCCCGCCGGCGAAGAGTGCCAGCCACAGCGCGAACGCCAATGCGGCATAGGCGGGTCCGCGGCCGGCCGGTAACAGCCGGACCAGCGCGATGGCGCCCAACAGGACCACGGCGAGGACCAGCGGCAGCACCTGAATGTGATCGGAGTAGAAGACCGCGATCACGATCAGCGCGCCCACGTCGTCGACGACGGCCAGCGTCAGCAGGAAGGTGCGCAGTCGCGCCGGGAACTTCGGCCCGATCACCGCCAACGCCCCCACCAGGAACGCGGTGTCCGTGGAGATCACCACGCCCCAGGCCAGCGCGTCGTCGCCGCTGGGATTGAGCACCAGGAACACCACGGCGGGCAGGATCAGCCCGGCGAGGGCCGCGACCACGGGCACCACGGCTCTGGTGCGGTCGGTGAGCTCACCGATCTTGAACTGGCTGGTGACCTCGAGGCCGACGATGAAGAAGAAGAACGCCATCAGACCGTCGTTGACCAGATGCTTCATGGTGAGCTCGAGGCTGGCGTCACCGAAGCTCACTCCGACCGGAATGCTCCAGAACGAGGTGTAGGTGTCGGCCCATGGCGAGTTGGCCCAGACGATGGCCACGGCGGTGAACCCGAGCAACAGTGCGGCCGCGATGTTTTCACCGCTCCTGGGTGCGGTGGGGTCTCTGCCGAACCGGCCAGGCAGTAACCGACTCAGGCGCTTGCTGGTGTCCACACTGGATTGATCGGCGGCGTCGGCGGTCACGTCGGTGCGTACTCCGCGAAGACCGCGAGCAACTCGGGACGGTCGACGGCACTGGGGGCGACAACGTCGGCGGGATCGGCGCCGAGCAGGATGCGTTTGACGGGAATCTCCAACCTCTTGCCGGTCAGGGTGTAGGGAATGCCGGGAACGCCGATGATCGTGTCGGGCACGTGGCGCGGTGAGGCGCCGGTGCGGATCGCCGAGGTGATGGTGGCGCGCAGCTGATCGTCGAGTTCGACGCCGTCGGCCAGGTCGACGAACAACGGCATCCAGTAGTCGCCGTCGTCACGCTCGACGCCGACGACGAGGCAGTCGCGGATCTGGGGCAGGGCTTCGACGACGTTGTAGATCTCGGCGCTGCCCATCCGGATCCCATGCCTGTTCAAGGTGGCATCGGAACGACCGTGCACGATCGCCGAGCCGCGCTCGGAGATGGTCAGCCAGTCGCCGTGGCACCACACCCCGGGGTACTTGTCGAAGTACGCGGCCCGATAGCGGCTGCCGTCCGGGTCGTTCCAGAAGAACACCGGCATCGAGGGCATGGGTTTGGTGACCACCAGCTCACCGGCTTCGCCGATCACCGACCGGCCACCGTCGGTCCAGGCCTCCACGGCCACCCCCAACGCCGCACAGGACAACTCCCCGGCGACGATGGGCACCGTGGGCGCCGAGCCGATGAACGCGGTCACCACATCGGTGCCACCGCTGCACGATTGCACCGGGATCACACGGCCGAGGCCGTCCTGCACCCAGCGGAATCCCGAGGCGGGCAACGGCGATCCGGTGGACCCCACCGACCGTAGCCGCGTCAGGTCGTAGCTCTCCCCTGGCCGCAGCTCTTCCTTGGCGCAGGCCAGCAGATAGCCCGCGCCGGCCCCGAACACCGTGACCTCGTTGTCGGCCACCACCTGCCACAGGCCGTCGGTGTGCGGATGGGTGGGGCTGCCGTCGTAGACCACGATCGTCGAACCCACCAGCAGCCCGCCGACCACGAAGTTCCACATCATCCAACTGGTGGTCGAGTACCACAGGAACCGGTCACCAGGATGCAGATCCAGTTGCAGGCTCAGGTATTTCAGGTGCTCGAGCAAGACGCCGCCGTGACCGTGCACGATGCCTTTCGGCGTGCCCGTGGTCCCCGACGAGAACAGCACCCACAGCGGATGGTCGAACGCCACCTCGGTGATCTCCAGGGGCACGTCAGCACCGACGGCGTCCGCCCACGCGGTGGCATCGTCCGGCACGTCCAGACCCAGCCGGGGCACGACGACGGTCGCTGCCAAGGTCGGCAGCTGGGCCCGGATCTCGGCGAGCTCGGGGCGCTTGTCGCGACGCCGACCGCCGTAGACGGTGCCGTCGGTGGCGACCAGCACGGTGGGTTCCAGCTGGCCCAGCCGGGCGATCACCCCGCCGACCGCCAGATCCGGATTACACACCGCCCACGTCGCGCCGACAGCTGCCGCGGCCAGGAACGCCGTCACGGTCTCACCGGTGTTGGGCAGATAGCCCACCACCCGATCCCCCGGTGTGACACCGATCCGGCGCAGATAATGTGCGAAAGCCGCAGTCTCGGTGCGCAACCGGTCCCAGGACCAGTCCGTGACGCCGTCCTCACCGACGGCCACCACTGCGGACCCGCCGCCCTGATGCCGGAACACCTGCGAGGTGTAGTTCAGCATGGCACCCGGAAACCATTGCGCACCGGGCATTTCCGAGCTATCCAGAGCGTGGGTGGCGCGGGTGGTGGCACGCACCTCGAAGAAGTCCCAGACCGCTTCCCAGAACCAGGAGACGTCGGCGACCGAAGCCTCCCACAGCGACTGATAGTCCGCGTGATCACCACGACCGGTGTCGCGTAACCAATCAGCGAACCGGGTGATGTTCGCCTGCGCCACTGCGTCGGCGTCCGGAGTCCAATCACCGGCTTCAGTCATCGATCTCGCTCTCTGTCTCCGATCCCGCCTCATTCTCCACCGGATCCCCGGACGCCACCATGTGGGCGGCTTCCATCAACATCCACCCGGACAGCTGGACCGACAGATCCCGTTCGGGCGTCTCGGACGCATTCACCGCGCCCTCGACGAACTCGGCTTGCTTGCCGCTCGCGGCAGGCACCACGGCGCTACGGTCCCAGAACGGGCCGAACAGCGGTAACCCCTCGACGGTCTGGCGGTAGTCCCAGGCCGACTGCGCCGACCGCAACACCAGCGACCGCGCCAGTTCCCGGGTGGCCTGCCCGTCGGCGGAATCTCCGGGCAGCACCGTCGCCGCCAGCGCCAGGTAGCGCGCTGTCACGCCGTGGAACAGCCCGCCGTCGCCACCCCCGGCCCCTTTGAGTACTCCCTCCGGTGCCATATGCGCAGCGATCGCCGAAACCAACCGGTGCACCCGGGCGGCGTGGCGGGGGTCCCCGGTGCGCACCGCGAGTTCGGTTTCCAAGCCGACGACCACACCCTGGCAGTAGGTGTACTGCGCGCGCACCAGCGACCCTGCCTTGACGCCGTCGAACACCAGGTGGGTGTCCGGGTCGATCAGCGTGTCGTCGATCCAATCGGCCATCTGCTGGGCTCGTCGCAACCGGTCACCGCGCGGAGTCACGTAGCGCGCCAGGAAGATTCCCGCCGGCCCATTGGCCGGTGCGTTGAAGAACTGGTCCTGTTTGCGCCACGGAATGCCGCCACCGTCCTCGGGCACCCACGCGTTGACGAACTGGCCGGACAGCTTCTCGCAGGCCTTCGCCCGGTCCACCCCGAGCATGCGACCGGCACGTTCCAGCGCGAGCGCCAACCAGGCCATGTCGTCGTAGTAGTCGTTGGTCCAGGACAGGTTGTTGCGAAACCTGTGGGCGCGAATCTGCCTGGTGATCCGCATGATTCGTTCCTGCTGCGGATCCCGGAGCTGCGCGTCGATCAGGCAGTCGAGCAGATGGGCCTGCCACCAGTAGTGCCAGGTGACGAATCGCGTGTCCCGCGGGGTGGGCGGCCAGGCAACAACACCCAGCTGGGTTCCTGGTAGCGCCCACAACTTCTTCAGATGCCGGGCGGTGATTGCGGACTCCGAAGAGGCCGCCCGGTTGGCCCATACCTGATCCATGTCTGGTCATCTTTCCACTTCGAGGTCCGTTACCCGGTGTCCTCACCAAGCCTGGGCGAGATCACCCCATTGTCGGATCCAGGAATGCATCGCGATACCGGCGGCGACCGAGGCGTTGATGCTGCGGGTCGACCCGAACTGGGCGATGGACACGACCAGCGCGGCGCCGGTACTGGCGGCGTCGGTGATGCCGGGACCCTCCTGCCCGAACACCAGCAGACAGCGCCTGGGCAGGGCGGTCTCCTCGAGGCGGGTGGCCCCGGGCACGTTGTCGACGGCGACGACGGTCAGCCCGGCTTCCTCGGCGAACGCAAGGAGCTCGGCCGTGGTGTCGTGGTGCTGCAGCCGCTGATAACGGTCGGTCACCATCGCGCCGCGCCGGTTCCACCGACGGCGACCGACGATGTGCACGGTGTCCACGGCGAACGCATTGGCGGTGCGTACGACGCCGCCGATATTGGCGTCGCTGCCGAAGTTCTCGATGGCGATGTGGAACGGGTGTCGGCGATGGTCGATGTCGTCGACGATGGCCGCCCGGGTCCAGTACCGGTAGGCGTCCACCACGTTGCGGGAGTCGCCGTCCCGCAGCAGTTCCGCGTCGTAGCGCGGGTCCTCGGGCCAGACTCCCTCCCACGGCCCCACGCCGTGGGTCGCGCCGCCCCACTCGGTGGGGCCGGGCTCCGTCATCGAATCCACCGGGTCATTTCGTCCACACCGCGGCCGGGGTGCCGACGATGGAGACCGTCGCGTACAGCAGCGCAGCGTTGATCTCCCCCTGGGTGCACAGCGACGCGTTGAAGTGCACTGAATCCAGCGACGCGTCGGGCAGCACCAGGACTGACGAACCGTACGTCGAACAGGCCGGATTGAGACCGGGCGGCGGCAGCGTCGGCGCGGTGACCACCATCATCGGACCGCCTCGGGCGGCTGATTCATCGCGGTACTGCGCGGCGATGGCGTCGATCTGCAGGCCGAGCAGCATGTACCCGTTCCCGACGAATGCCGTCGGGTCACCCAGGGCGTCCGCCATCACCGGCACTCCGTTCGCCCGCCACGCGTCGATGCTCGTCGAGCTCACCACCAGCCCGGTGTCGCTGGCGTTCGTCGGTGGCAGGCCCACGGGAAACGCGGCGGCATAGGCGGCGGCGGTACCGGGGATGCGCTCTGTCGGGGAGTAGGCGTAGACGCCCCGCACCTGGGCCTGGTCCCGAAACGGGCCCAGACATACGGTGCCGGAGAGTCGTTCGGGTTCCCGCGCGGTCAGCGGCGCCAGATCGGCCCCGAGCACACCGTCGCAGCTCCCCACGCCGGTGGCCTCGATCGGGTGGATCAGTGCGCCGTAGAGCCCGAATCTGATGTCCTGGGGATCCGCGTGCGGGGCACCCGGATCCGCCGGGGCGGCGTCCACGTCGACGAGCACGTGGTCGGCCTCGAACCGCAGATTTGCCAGCGAGATGTTCCAGCCGAAGACCGCGGCCGATTCACCGAACCGTGCGGTTCCGGCGCCGTAGGGCGTCGGTGGGGCTTCCGCGTCGGCGCAGCCGGCCAACGTGAGCACGGTGATCACCACGAGCGCGAGACGGCGGCGCAGTACTCGGTGGGCGGGCACGTCAACTCCGGCTACAGGCGGTTGGGGGGCGGCGGACTCCGTTGCACTGTACGGTGCGGCCCAGCGGTGGACTTCAGGCGCCGCGTTGGGGTTATTCGCTGTATGGGTGTGGCGTGGCGGCCGGAACTGGATTTCTCCGCCTGGATCTCGTCCGGCATGCAATCGCCACAGCAAACTCAATCCACTTTCCGCCAGGCCCGATTGCGCGCTATCCGATACCACCGGTAGCACACCTTCGGACCGGAAAGAACAATTGGCCCGGCCATTACGGCGCGGCACCCGCGGTGTGTCAATCCGACGACTGACCCACGTCGCGCCCAGGTACCAATAGCCGTGTCGAACTCCGCGCTCCAACCTCTCACGGTGCGACTTTCCGCAGAGTCCCGCAAATAATGAATTCGTGCCTTACCGGTCGTCGCATGCGCCGCACCGGCTAAGGCTACTGGCGAGTTAGAACGGCAAACACCAACCGGCTGTTCGGGCCTCTGCGCAATGTAGCAGGGAGTACAGCTATAGATGCCCCTGAACTGCACTAACACTCGTAAATACATCCTAAGTCGCGCGATAATTGGGTGTGCTCAGTAGCGCATCGGCAGGGCTCGCAAACCACTCAAAGCTGCGGCAAACCATCTGCCGCCAGCCCGACAGAAACGGAATCTCCGTGAACTTTCCGAACCACGAAGTCAACACCGGATCTCTGCAGATGCTGGAGAGCTCCAGCTGGCTCGACGCAGATAGCAAGTGCACGATTGTGATGTCAAGGCCCCAGTCCGAACGGAACCTTTGGGAGGAGTACCTATCAGGTGCGCAACTCAGCTACCACAAATACGGCGTGGACGCGGCACTCGATTGGGATGAGATAGCCGATGGTAGCGACACCGCACTCTTCTTTGCCGCGGTGGACGACTCGGGCAAAGTCGTCGGAGGTGTCAGAGCCAAAGCGCCCTATCGCGGCGCCGAGGAATCGCATGCGGTGCTGGAATGGGAGGGTCAGCCCGGGCAGTCGACCGTGCGCAAGATGATCAATGACCGGATCCCGTTCGGGTTGTCCGAGATGAAGACAGCGTGGGTATCCGACGATCCCTCCCAGGGCCGCAGCCTGACCACCACCTTGGCCCGTACCGCCATGCACACCATGTCCACCCTTGATATTCAATTCATCATGGCCACTGCTGCTGCACACATTCTCGATCGCTGGCGCTCCTCGGGAGGAGTCGTCGTGTCCCGCATTCCCGCGACGCCGTACCCGGACGAGCGGTACCGGACCAAGATCATGTTCTGGGATCGCCGTACCTACGCCAACCACGCCCAACCGAACCAGGTTGCGAAGGTTCTTGCGGAGGCCGCGTACCTTTCCCCCGTGACCCACCGACTGCATTCCGTCCCGGCGACCTCTGCGGGTGCGCGTCTGTGAGCCAAGCCCCAGGCATCGACGGCACCGACCAGACCCCCTACGCAGCAACACTTCTCGACGAAGGGCACGAAGAGCACCGACGTACGCTCGAGGAACTGCGCGCCGACCCCCGCATCGAGTTCACCGACACCCTGGAGCAACAGCGCGCCAACCTGGCGCGCCTGCACCCCCCGGTGAGCGACGATCTGCGCGATGAGCAGCACCGATGGGCGTACTACCCGTGGCGGCGGGCGGCGGTACGCATTCTCGGTCCCCGGTCGTTTGCGATGCTGCGCCTCGACCGAAATCGCAACCTGATCACCACCGGTGAACAGGTCCGGCTGGACCGGCTACGCGTCGGCGTCGTCGGCCTCAGCGTCGGCCACGTCATCGCCCATACCCTCGCACTCCAAGGCGTGGTGGGCGGCTTGCGGCTGGCTGACTTCGACACCCTCGAGCTGTCCAACCTCAACCGAGTCCCGGCGACGCTGCTGGACCTCGGCGTCAACAAGGCGACCATCGCGGCACGTCGGATCGCCGAACTGAACCCCTATCTGCCGGTCGAGGTGATGA
Organism: Mycobacterium sp.; assembly: GCA_040512325.1. Taxonomy (GTDB): domain Bacteria; phylum Actinomycetota; class Actinomycetes; order Mycobacteriales; family Mycobacteriaceae; genus Mycobacterium. Next base: position 21,522 of record JBEVFK010000187.1, read on the forward strand.
CCGACGGCCTGAGCACCGACTCCATGGACGCCTTCCTCTCCGGCCTCGACGTGGTGGTCGAGGAATGCGACTCCCTGGACATGAAGGTCCTCGTCCGGGAAGCCGCGAAGGAGCGCGGTCTCCCGGTGCTGATGTCGACCAGCGATCGCGGGCTGGTGGACGTCGAACGCTTCGACACCGAACCCACGCGGCCGATCCTGCACGGCCTCCTGCGGCGAATGGACTCGGCGAAGCTGGCCGACCTGTCGAGCCGTGACAAGATCCCCCATGTGCTCCGGTTCCTCGATGTGTCGCGCTCGTCGGCACGCGGAGCCGCCTCGATGCTCGAGGTGAACAACACGCTCACGACCTGGCCGCAGCTGGCCGGCGAAGTGGTGCTCGGGGCCACCGCGATCGTGGAAGCGGTGCGCAGAATCGGTCTCGGCGAAGTGCTGCCGTCGGGCCGGACCCGGATCGACGTCGCCGCCGCTCTCGATCAACTCGCCGATCCCGAGGTCCCGGCCGACTTCCCGCATGGCGAGGCGGTTCTGGAAAGTCAGGGCAGCGCAGGCGTCATCGACATCGTCGCCACCGCCGCCGAGCGCGCACCGTCCGGCGGCAACAGCCAGCCCTGGCACATCACCACCGGCGTCGACCGCGTCACGTTGCGGGTCGCCCCGGAGCGCACGTCGCTGATGGACGTGGCCTACCGCGGCAGCGCGGTGGCAGTGGGCGCATCGGCGTTCAACGCGCGGGTGGCCGCCGCCGCCGTACAGCACAGCGCAGTGGTCGAGTTCGAGGAGCAACCGGCAGGCGGTTGCCCACTGATCGCCACTGTCCGGTTGACGCCGGACGACAACCCCGAATCCGGCCGCTCCGCCGACCTGGCCGCGCTCTACCAGGCCATGCTGGCACGCGGCACCAACCGGCATCTGGGCACTCCGCGTGCGGTCTCTCCTGAAACAGCAAAACTCCTCGAGGCCGTCGCGGGCGCCGAAGGTGCTTCGCTCCGGCTGATCACCGACAGCGATACCATCGCCTCGGCGGCCAAACTGTTCGCCGCGGCTGACCGGATCCGCTACCTCACCGCCGAACTGCACCGCGAAATGGTCGCCGAACTACGCTGGCCCGGCGAGGGGAACCCCGACACCGGCATCGATGTCACCAGCCTCGGTCTGGACACCAGTGACCTGGTGATGCTGGACATCCTGCGCCGCCCCGAGGTGATG
>JBEVFK010000188.1:0-52219 GCA_040512325.1 Mycobacterium sp.
CGGCCAGACCGTCGATCGTGATTCGGCCTACGAGCGGTTGTCGGCCAAGCTGGCTGCCCCGCCCGTACTCGACGCCCCGGTGCCGCAACCGCCTCCGGCTCCGCAACAGCCACCGGTATACGTCCCTCCGAGCGCCGACATCCCGCCGATGCCGGCGCCGGTACAGACGGCGGAACCGGGACTGCTCGACAAGATGATGGAGAATCCGGCCTTCACGAGTGCGATGCGCTCGGCAGGCACCGTGATCGGCCGCGAGATCACCCGCAGCATCTTCGGCACCGGCCGACGTCGGAGGAGGTGAGATGGAACCGTTGAGTTCCACCGACGTGATCGACGCGCTGGGTGTCGACCTACGGTCGGCGCGATACACCACAGACGGGGTCGCCGAGTTACTCGGCGCGGACGCCGGCGCGGCCTTCAGCCGGGGACTGTGGTGGTCGGCCTTGCGGATGACCGACCGCGCCGGGGCAGATCAGGAGCGACTGGCGGTGCTGGTGCGGCTGTTCCTGCTCGGCACCGACGAATCTCCCGAGCGGGTGGCACGGGCGCTGCCAGGAGTGGGCGTCGACGCACTGCTCGACAGCGGTGTCGTGCACGCAGGAGCCCACGGATCAATTCGTGCCGCCCTCGACATCCGCCCGCACAGCGACGGGGCTCGAGAATTTTTGGTGGTCTCCGATCAGGACGCCGCCATCCGACCGGGTCGCCTACGCAAAGACCACGTCCTCGGGATCGGTGGTACCTCGGTGACGTTGGCGCACGCCGTCGTGCGCGACCCGGTGCGGCGAGCGCTCGACCTCGGAACCGGTTGCGGCATCCAGGCATTGCACCTCGACGCCCATTGCGACCACATCGTCGCCACCGACACCAACCCGCGGGCACTGGCGCTGGCCGCGGCGACCGCTCGTCTCAACGGCATGTCGTGGGAGCTGCGGCGCGGCAGCCTGTTCGAGCCGGTAGCCGGTGAGCGTTTCGACCTGATCGTGTCGAACCCGCCGTTCGTGGTGGGCACCGGTGAACTCGACTTCCAGTATCGCGATTCGGGTATGGCTGGAGATGCGCTGTGCGCCAGTCTGATCGAACATGCCGGTGATCATCTGGAGCCGGGGGGCACGATGCAGATCCTGGCCAACTGGATCGTGCGGCGCGGCGAAGAGGATGGTGGTTGGCGGGACCGCGTGTCGGGCTGGCTGTCGGATACCGGCCTGCATGCATGGGTGGTGCAACGAGAGTTCGCCGACCCCTACAACTACGTGTCGTTGTGGACGTCGGATGCCGGGGAGTTGCCGGAGGACGCCGCGCGCCGCGGCGGAGTCTGGCTGGACTGGTTCGAGGCGGAGGGCATCGCCGGTATCGGTATGGGCAGTGTCACGCTGCGGGCGCCGCGTTCGGGTGAGCGCCGGTCGCCCGATCGTGTCCTCGAGGAACTCGCCGGTCCCGACGAGATGCTGAGCGGTCCGGAGGTCGCGGCGTTCTTCGCGCGCCGGGAGTACCTGCATGCGACCACCGACGAGCAACTATTGGCGACCAGGCTGTCGACGGCGCCGGTGTTCCTCGAGGAGCAGTCACTGCCCGGCCCGGATGGTTGGCAGGTGGTGGGCGCGGCGGTGCGCAGGCCCGGTGGGCCCGGCGCCGTCATCGGTGTCGACGAGGTGTCCCGCGCACTGTTCGCCGGCTGCCGCGGCGAGGTGCCGCTGGGAGTCCTGATCGACCTGCTGGCGGCCCATCACGGCGTGGACGGCGACGCGTTGGCCGAGGCCGCGTTACCGGTGGTGCGCGAGGCGATCGGACGCGGAATCCTCTACGAAGGGCAGTGAATCCCGGCAGGGGTGGTTAGCTGCCGCCGAGCTTCTTGTAGACCGCGCCGACGATCGGCGTCACGATGGCGCGCGGTACGTAACCACTGGCCACCGACATGGCCTTCGACGTCACACCGGGCACCACGCGCATCTTGTTGGCGTCCAGGCCATCCAGCGACAACTTGGCGGTGTATTCGGTGGAGATCCACAGAAAATCGGGGATCAACTTCTCCACCAGTGACTGCTCGTGCTCGGCGGGCAGCGTCTCGCGCACCGGTCCGGGTGCCAGGACGGTGACGTGCACACCGACCCCCTTGAGCTCGCCCCGCAGCGATTCGCTGAAGGTGTTGGCGAACGCCTTGCTGGCGGCGTAGGTCGAGTTGTTCGGGATCGGGGAATTGCCCGCCGCGGAACCCGAGATCAGGATTCCGCCGGCGCGTCGGGACACCATGCCCGGAAGCACCGCGAGTACCAGATCGTGGACGCCGAGGACATTCAGTTGTACCTGTGCCTTTTCGCCGGCCGGGTCGAGGTCGGCGACCGCGCCGAAGGTCGCGGTGCCGGCGTTGGCGCACAGGATCGAGATCTCGCGGGTGGCGAGTTCGTCGCACAGGGTGGCACGCGCCGCGGGATCCGCGAGATCGACCGGACGCACCTCGACGGTGACGCCGTACTGCGCGGTGAGCCGTTCGGCCAGCGCGGTGAGCACCTCGGCGCGGCGGGCGGTGACGATCAGATGGTGCCCGCGCGCGGCGAGTTCTTCGGCCAGCGCTTCGCCGATGTTCTGGGAAGCGCCGGTGACGACGGCGCGGGCGTCGGGATGAGGCTGGGGTACTGGCACACGGGCATCGTAAACAAACCGGCGGCCGCGCCGGCCGGCACGGCACCTCGGGGTCGCTAGAGTGCGCGGCATGAGCAAACCCGCGGACGGCTCTCCCACGTCCGCCCGCTCCAGGATCGCCATCTGGGCGTTGTGGGACTCCGGTTCCACCGGACTCGGCGCCATCGTGGTGACGTTCGTGTTCTCGGTGTATCTCACCAGCGCTGTCGGTGAAGGCACCATCGGCGGGGCGTCCCCGGTGAGTTGGCTGGGCCGGGCCGAAGCGATCGCGGGGTTGACGGTCGCGCTGCTGGCGCCGGTGACCGGCGTGTGGGTGCAGGCGACAAGACTGCGCCGCGAAGCGCTGGCGCTGTTGACGGGACTGGCCGTGGCGGTCACCGCGGCGATGAGCCTGATCCGCGACGAGCCGGCCTATCTGTTCGCCGGGCTGGCGCTGTTGGCGGTCGCCGCGGCGTGCGGTGATCTGGCCAGCGTGCCCTACAACGCGCTGCTGCGGCAGTTGTCGACGCCGGAGACGTCCGGCCGTATCTCTGGATTAGGTTGGGCGGCAGGGTATTCCGGCAGTGTGATCCTGCTGCTCATCGTGTACGTGGGATTCATCGCCGGCGACGGCCCCACCCGGGGACTGCTGGACATCCCCGTCGAGGGCGGCCAGAACGTCCGGATGGCGATGCTGCTCGCGGCGGCCTGGTTCGCGCTGTTCGCCTTGCCGTTGTTGCTGACCATGAACCGCTGGCCCGCTCCGCCGCAGCCGCCGCGGCAACGGGTGGGGCTGGTGGGTGCCTACCGCAAGGTGTGGACCGATATCCGCACCGAATGGCACCGGGACCGCAATCTCGTCTACTACCTGATGGCCAGCGCGGTGTTCCGGGACGGTCTGGCCGGGGTGTTCGCCTTCGGTGCGGTGCTCGGGGTGGCGGTCTACGGGCTCTCCGAGGCGGACGTGCTGATGTTCGGTGTCGGAGCGTGCGTCGTGGCGGCCATCGGTGCGGTGGTGGGTGGCTTCGTGGACGACCGGGTGGGTTCGAAGCCGGTGATCGTGACGTCTCTGGTGGCGATGATCATCACGGGACTGACGCTGCTCGTGCTGTCCGGTCCGCTGGCGTTCTGGGTGTGCGGGCTGCTGTTGTGTCTGTTCGTCGGTCCCACCCAGTCATCGGCCCGCACACAGCTGCTGCGGATGTCGGTGGAGGGCACCGAGGGGATCGCGTTCGGTCTCTACACGATGACCGGTCGTGCGGTGTCGTTCCTGGCGCCGTGGATGTTCTTCATGTTCGTCGACGCATTCGACAGTGACCGGGCGGGAACGGCCGGGCTCTGCCTGGTACTCACGGCAGGCCTGGTGGCCATGGTGTTCGTCAAAGTGCCCCGCCACGGACGCGCGGCCACGCCGGTATAGCGCGACCTCAGCCGATCGACGCGCAGATGGTCAGGCCGGTGCCGGAGCGTTCCCGTACCTCGGTGCCGTCCACCGTCACCGAGCACGTCACCTCCCGGCCTACGTTGAGCACCGTCACGCTGGCAGCGCTCGAGGCCGGGGAGGTCAGGCTGACCACCTTGCTCCACGGCAGCACCACATTGAACTCCATCTGCAGTACGCCGCCGCTGTCGACGTAGGTGATGCTGATGGCTCGTCCCTCGCCGGCAACGGCGTAGGTCACCGATTCGCTGGGACCAGGCACCCCGGACGTGGGGGGCAGCACCGGCACCGTGGTGGTCGCCGGCGTTCTCGACGGTGACGGCGATGTGGTGGTCGCCGGAGTCCGGGTGGTGGTGGTGGGCGCGGGTGTGGGGGTGGTCGCGGCGGGTTCCTGCATGGGCGGCAGCGGCGCCACCACGGTGTCCTGCTTGGAGGAACCGTCGGCGATCACCAGCGCGATGACCATGCCGACCACCACGAGCACCGCAGCGCCGGCGGCCAACCACAGCCAGCGGGGTGACCGGGGCGGCTCGGGCGGCTGACCCGGGGGCTGCTGCATCGGCTGCTGGGTCTGCGTCCAGTACGGAGGCAGCTGCTCGGTGGGATTGGTCGGGGCGTAGTTCGGATAGCTGTACTGCCCCGCGTACGCCGGATCGGTGTACGGCCCGTTCCGGTTGCCCAGTTGCTCGGTGGGTTGGGACCAGCCCCGGCGGTACTGATCAGACCCATCGGGTCGACGTGGATCGCTCATGCCCACCTCATCTTGTGCAGGCTACCCGCGGATGCACCCATCCCGGGCAACATGGTCGGGTACTTATCGTTACGGTGGCGAGCGGGCGACGTCATCGTCGCTGGATGAGTCGCCGGATGTGGTGACTGAAATCGAGTGGCGGGAGGGTGTTCGGTGGGACCGCCGGTGCGCGCCATCTATGGCGCGTCGCTGTCGCCAGACGGGACGGCGTTCGCCCACATCGTCGACGACGGCGGCTACCCCAGGGCGGTGCAACGCTTTCTGCGGGGCTGGCGGGCCAGCTCGTCACGTGATGTCGAGTTGCCCGTCGAGGGCCCGGTGACCCGGGTCATCCACTCGGCGGACGGACACTGGCTGGCGTGCGAGGTAGCGCCCGACGGCGCGTCCCGTACCCAGATCTGGGTGGTCACCACTGACCCTGATGACCGCGACGCCCACCGTATCGACGGGCCGGGACCCGAAGCCGAGGACGGCACCGCCGAGCTCATCGGCTGGGACGGCACTCAGGTGGCGGCGATCCTGACCGGTCAGGACGGTGTTGGTCAGTCGTGTCTGATTGATCCGGCCACCGGCAATCGTGTTGTGCTGGACCGGCGGTCGGGGGGCCGGTTGGTCGACTCGTGGGCGGGTGCCTCGCTGATTCGGGTCGGACCCCGCGGGTATCGCGAATTGCTGATGCTGCACGGTCTCACCGAAATATCCCTGCTGCCCTACGATCCCGGGTCCACCACCGACGCCGGGGTGATTCTCGACGACCATGGTCCCCGACGGCTGCGCGCGGGTCTCGACGGTGACGCGATGAAGCTCTATCAGCCGGCGAAGACGTACCCGCCCGGCAGCACCGAGGGATTCGTGCGGGTGCTGATCCGCTCCGACAACGGAACCGATCACGCCCGGCTGCTCGAGGTGACGGTCACCGAAGATGGCGTGACCTATCACGTGGTAGCGGAGAAACCGGGATTCGAACTCGACGAGTTCGTGGTCAGCGACGACCTGTCGACCGTGGCAATCCTGTGGAACATCAACGGTTGCAGCGAATTACAGATTCTCCAGTATGCGGACTACACGTTGTCGGCACCCATCCCGCTGCCGGGAATGGTGGCCGGTGAGCTGTCCATCTCGGCCGGCGGGTCCATGGTGTCGATGACGGTGGAGAGTCCCTGGCAGCCGCGCGCCGTCGAACTCGTCGACACCCGCACTCTGGAGTGGGAACCGGTGGACCGGCTGCCGATGTCCGGTCCGCTGGCCGCGGCGCCCATGCTGGACACCCTCACCGCCCGCGACGGCATGACGTTCACCGCCTGGCGTTACACCCCCCCGCCGGGGGTGGAGAACATCGGCGCCCTGATCTACCTGCACGGTGGGCCCGAAGGGCAGTCCCGGCCGGGGTACAGCGAAGTCTTTCCGCAGCTGCTCAATGCCGGCATCACGGTGCTGACACCCAATGTGCGCGGGTCCGGCGGGTTCGGCCGGTCGTTCATGCATGCCGACGACCGTGAGCGCAGGTTCGCCGCGATCGACGATGTGGCTGACTGTGTGCAGCACCTCGTCGACAACGGATTCGCCGAGCCCGGACGCATCGCGTGCGGCGGCTGGTCGTACGGCGGGTACCTGACGTTGGCGGCCCTGACCTTTCATCCCGAGTTGTTCGCCGCAGGCGTCAGTATCTGCGGGATGAGCGATCTGAATACCTTCTACCGCAACACCGAAGCCTGGATCGCTGCCGCGGCCTATCCGAAATACGGCCACCCGATCAGCGATCGTGATCTGCTCGACCAGCTCTCGCCGCTCCTACGGGTGGATGCCCTGACCGCACCCTTGCTGTTGATCCACGGCGGCAACGACACCAACGTGCCTGTGGGCGAGTCCGGACAGATGGCCCAGGCGCTGCGCGAACGTGGCCGTACGGTGCGGCATCTGGTATTCGAAGACGACGGCCACCAGATCGTCAAGCGGGAGAATCGCGCGGTCCTGGCCAACGCGATCTGCGACTGGCTCAGTACCGCATTCGTCTCCGACGACAGCTGACAGGCAGGGCGAAAACGCCATCAAATCGTCATGTTTGGAAATTTGCCGCCTGGGTAAACCTGTCTCCGCCAGATAGTGCGAAAGTCGAACGGAGACGCTATGCGAGTGCTCGGCGTGATCGTGCTGGTATGGCTGCTCATCGGAGTGTTCGCGACTTTTCAGCGAGGATACTTCGAGAGTGGCGAAACCAATTGCGCGACAGCTGGTTCCATTGCACTAACCGTGGTGGCGGGGCCCCTGAACTATGCGGGCGTCAATCCCAAGGTCGAGAGCTGCAATATTCCACAACCCAGTGCGTAGACAAGTCTCTACGGCTGAACAGTTCATCAAGAGGGAGATATCGTGATCGTCCTAGGAGCAATTCTGCTCATCCTGGGCTTTGTGCTCAACATCAGCATTCTGTGGACCATCGGCATCATTTTGCTGGTGATCGGCGCAGTTTTCTGGATCCTGGGCTCGGTCGGCCGTCCGGTCGGCGGCCGCAAAGCCTGGTATTGATCCAGTCCTAAGTACGGTCGGCGCCGGCCCAGTCCAGTGCGGCGACCGTCATAGCTCGAAGTACCGCACGTGAGTGCGGCGCGGAGCCGGTCGGGTTCACCCCGGCCGGCTTTGTGCTGTACGGGGTCGAGTTGATCAACCCGAAGGTCGCATGGGCGGTGAGCCTGGCGTCGTCCTCGGCCAGGCTCGGGTGCACCTCGCGAAGTACCCGCACCCACACCTCGACGTACTGCCGCTGACTTCGGCGAACCTGTCGTAATGCGTTCAGCGGCAACTGATTGAGATCGCGGTCCTGGATGCGGATCAGATCGGGCTCGCCGAAGGCGAAATCGAGGTGGAAGTCCACCAATCCCGACAGGGCTGCGGCGGCCCCGTCCTCTCCCGCCTGCGCCACCACCGCGCGCCCACCGTCGAGCAGCCGGGTACTGATCCCGACGAGGAGCTCGACCAGGAGCGCTTCTTTGTTCGGGAAGTGCCGGTAGATCGCTGGACCGCTGACATCGGCGGCAGCCCCGATGTCCTCGAGGCGCACAGCCAGATATCCCCGCTCGGCGAACTGGCGCTCGGCCGCCTGCAGCAATAGCCCGCGCCGGTCGGATTTGAGCTGACTGCGCTTGGTCGCCGACGAGTCTGCGGACATTCCTTGATTCCCCCTGCGGCGTGGTCTGGACAATGTCGGTTAATCACGGCTAACATACCACCAGTTAGTCGTGATTAACTCAAACAGTGATGGAGCGGGCATGGTCTCCGTGGTGTCGAACCGCGATCAGCACGTGGCGTTGGTAGCGCAGCTTCGGGACAAGTTGGCCCGGGCCGCGCTCGGCGGGTCGGACAAGTCGCGGGAGCGCCACGTGTCCCGGGGCAAGTTGTTGCCGCGGGATCGGGTGGACGGCCTGCTGGATCCCGGCAGTGCGCTGCTGGAGGTGGCGCCGTTGGCCGCCGACGGCATGTACGACGACGAATGTCCCGGAGCGGGCATGATCGTCGGCATCGGACGGGTCTCGGGGCGCGAATGCATGATCGTGGCCAACGACGCCACCGTCAAAGGCGGTACTTATTACCCGATTACGGTCAAGAAGCATCTGCGGGCCCAGGAGATCGCCAGCCAGAATCGGCTGCCGTGCCTGTACCTCGTGGACTCCGGTGGTGCGTTCCTGCCGCGGCAGGACGAGGTGTTCCCGGATCGTGATCACTTCGGCCGCATCTTCTTCAACCAGGCCACCATGAGTGCCCGCGGTATCCCGCAGATCGCCGCGGTGCTCGGGTCCTGTACTGCCGGCGGTGCCTATGTGCCGGCGATGAGCGATGAGGCCATCATCGTGCGCAATCAGGGCACCATCTTCTTGGGCGGGCCGCCGCTGGTGAAGGCGGCCACCGGTGAGGTCGTGACCGCCGAGGACCTCGGCGGCGGCGACCTGCACTCCAAGGTCTCCGGCGTCACCGACCACCTGGCCCACGACGATCGGGACGCCCTGCAGATCGTGCGGCGCATCGTGTCGACCTTCGGGCCCCGGGAACCGCGTCCGTGGGACGTGGCGCCGACGGTCGAGCCGATCGCCGACCAGAGCGAGCTCTACGACGTCGTTCCCCTCGATTCACGGGTGCCCTACGACGTCCGCGACGTCATCACCCGCATCGTCGACGGCGGCGAGTTCAGCGAGTTCAAGGCCGAGTACGGCACCACCCTGGTGACCGGGTTCGCCCACATCCACGGTCATCCGGTGGGCATTGTCGCCAACAACGGCGTGCTGTTCGGTGAGTCTGCAGTCAAGGGAGCACATTTCATCGAATTGTGCGACAAGCGCACCATTCCGTTGGTGTTCTTGCAGAACATCTCCGGCTTCATGGTGGGCCGCGACTACGAGGCCGGCGGCATCGCCAAGCACGGCGCCAAGATGGTGACCGCGGTGGCGTGCGCGCGGGTGCCGAAGCTGACCGTGGTGATCGGCGGGTCCTATGGTGCCGGCAACTATTCGATGTGCGGCCGCGCGTATTCGCCGCGGTTCCTGTGGATGTGGCCCAATGCGCGAATCTCGGTGATGGGCGGCGAACAGGCTGCCTCGGTGCTGGCGACGGTGCGTGGCGAGATGAGCCCGGAGCAGGAGGAGGAGTTCAAGGCGCCGATCCGGGACCAGTACGAGCACCAGGGCAATCCGTACTACTCGACGGCCCGGCTCTGGGATGACGGGGTGATCGACCCGGCTGACACCCGCACCGTGCTGGGGTTGGCGCTGGCGGTCTGTGGCAATGCACCGGTGGAACCGGTGTCCTACGGCGTTTTCCGGATGTGAGTGTCATGACTTTTCATACTGTTCTGGTGGCCAACCGCGGCGAGATCGCTGTCCGCGTCATCCGCACCCTGCGCGCCATGGGCATTCGCTCGGTCGCGGTGTACAGCGAGGCCGACGCCGGCGCGCGGCATGTCGCCGAAGCCGACACCGCGGTGCTGATCGGGCCCGCCTCGGCGCGGGAAAGCTATCTCAAGATCCCCGCGATCATCGATGCCGCGCTTCGTACCGGAGCTCAGGCCGTGCACCCCGGATACGGATTCCTGTCGGAGAATTCCGCTTTCGCGGCCGCACTCGCCGAGGCCGGCCTCGTGTTCATCGGGCCGCCCACCGGGGCGATCGCCACGATGGGCGACAAGATCACGGCCAAACAGACTGTGACCCGGTTCGGGGTCCCGGTGGTTCCCGGCATCGCCGAACCCGGTCTGACGGATGAGAAGCTGATCGCCGCGGCGGCCGACATCGGGTACCCGGTGCTGGTGAAGCCGTCGGCAGGCGGTGGCGGCAAGGGTATGCGCCTGGTGGAACGGCCCGAGGATCTCGGTGCCGCGCTTGCCGGTGCCCGCCGCGAATCAGCATCGGCGTTCGGTGACGACACGTTGTTCATCGAACGATTTGTCTTGCGTCCCAGACACATCGAGGTCCAGGTGCTCGCCGACAACCACGGCAACGTCGTGCACCTGGGGGAGCGCGAGTGTAGCCTGCAGCGCCGGCACCAGAAGGTCATCGAGGAGGCGCCGTCGCCGCTACTGGATGTCGCGACCCGGGCCCGGATCGGCGCCGCGGCCTGCGATACCGCGCGCAGTGTCGACTACACCGGCGCAGGCACCGTCGAATTCATCGTCTCCGCCGACAAACCCGACGAGTTCTTCTTCATGGAGATGAACACCCGGTTGCAGGTCGAGCATCCCGTCACCGAGATGGTCACCGGGTGGGATCTGGTGGAATGGCAGATCCGGATCGCCGCGGGGGAGAAGCTGACCGCAGTCCAGGACGACATCACCCTCGACGGGCATGCCATCGAAGCACGGGTGTACGCCGAGGATCCCGCGCACGGTTTTCTGCCCACGGGTGGCCACGTGCTGGCTGTCGAAGAACCCAAAGGCCCAGGTATCCGGGTCGATTCAGGTCTGCGGGCCGGCACCACGGTCGGCAGTGACTATGACCCGATGCTGGCCAAGGTGATTGCCTACGGCGCCGACCGCACGGCGGCGCTGCGCGGGCTGGATCGGGCGCTGATCGATACCGCGGTGCTCGGTGTCGTCACCAATATCGACTTCCTTCGGTTCCTGTTGTCCGACCCCGATGTTCAGGCCGGCCGGTTGGACACCGGGCTGCTGGACCGCCGCGTCGGCGATTATGCGGCGCCGGCCGCCGGGGACGCCGAGTTCGTCGCCGCGGCGGCGTACCGCTGGCTGCGCCGCTGGCAGGCCGCGTCTGGTGAGCTGTGGTCGGTGCCGTCCGGGTGGCGGATGGGCGCGCCGGCGGCGACGATACTTCGACTGCGCTCGGCTGAGCGCACCAGCCATGTCCGGATCACCGGGACACCCGCGGCCGCGACCGCTGCCGTCGAAGACGGCGAGAGCTACCGCGTGGCAGCAGAACTCGACGGCACGCTGTTGACGGTGACCGTCGGCGGGGTGCGGCAGTGTTACCGCGTTGCCGAGGCCGAGCATCGCATCTGGCTTGCCGGCGATACCGGCGTCGCCTTCCTCGACGAGGTGCGTGAGGCCCCGGTCCGGCCCGACGACGAACACGCCGGGGATGCGGAACTGACCAGCCCGATGCCGGGTGCGGTGGTGGCGGTCAACGTCACCGACGGGTCGATGGTCACCGCGGGCTCCGTGGTGGTCGCCGTGGAAGCCATGAAGATGGAGCACTCGCTGACCGCACCCGTGGACGGTGTGGTCGAGCTTCTGGTCGCGGTGGGCGACCAGGTCAAGGTGGGACAACTGCTGGCACGGATCACTGCCAATTCAGAAAGTGGAGCTGATGACTGATTATCTGTCGACGGGAAATCTGCCCGACGATTACGCCCAACTCGCCAAGACCGTGCGAGATTTCGCCCGCACCGTGGTGGCACCAGTAGCGGCCAAACACGATGAGGAGCACTCGTTTCCCTACGAGGTCGTGGCGGGCATGGCCGAGATGGGGCTCTTCGGGTTGCCGTTCCCCGAAGAGTACGGCGGCATGGGCGGCGACTATTTCGCGCTGTGCCTGGCACTCGAAGAGCTCGGCAAGGTCGACCAGAGCGTGGCCATCACGTTGGAGGCCGGGGTCTCCCTCGGTGCCATGCCGGTGTACCGATTCGGCAACGAGGAGCAGAAGCAGGAGTGGTTGCCGCTGCTGACCAGCGGCACAGCGCTGGGGGCGTTCGGGCTCACCGAGGCCGGCGGTGGCAGCGACGCCGGGGCCACCAAGACCACCGCGAAGTTGGATGACGGTCACTGGGTCATCAACGGCAACAAGCAGTTCATCACCAACTCCGGTACCGACATCACCCGCCTGGTCACGGTTACCGCCTTGACCGGTGAGCGGGAGATCAGCTCGATTCTGGTGCCGGTGCCCAGCGCTGGATTCACCGCCGAGCCCGCCTACAACAAGGTCGGCTGGAATGCCTCCGACACCCATCCGCTGACCTTCCAAGACGTGCGGGTACCCGAAGAGAATCTGCTCGGAACCCGCGGCCGTGGTTATGCGAATTTCCTGCGGATCCTCGACGAGGGTCGCATCGCCATTGCGGCATTGTCGGTGGGTGCCGCCCAGGGGTGTGTCGACGAGAGCGTCAAGTACGCCAAAGAGCGGACGGCGTTCGGCAATCCGATCGCGTCCTATCAGGCCATCGAATTCAAGATCGCCCGGATGGAGGCGCGCGCCCACGCCGCCCGTACCGCCTACTATGACGCCGCCGCGCTGATGCTGGCCGGCAAGCCGTTCAAGAAAGAGGCGGCCGTCGCCAAGCTGGTGGCTGCCGAGGCCGCCATGGACAATGCCCGCGACGGCACCCAGATCCACGGCGGCTACGGGTTCATGAACGAGTACCCGGTGGCACGGCACTACCGCGACTCGAAGATCCTCGAGATCGGCGAGGGCACAACCGAAGTGCAGTACATGGTGATCGCCCGGCAGATGGGGCTCTAGGTAATGGTCGAGGAAACGAAAGTCATCGTCCAGCGCGGACTCTGGTTCGACGAACTCGAGATCGGCGTCAAGTACGTGCACCGGCCCGGTCGCACGGTGACCGAAGCCGACAACGTGCTGTTCACCACGTTGACCATGAACACCCAGGCGCTGCACCTGGACGCCGCCTTTTCCGATGCGCAGCCACCGTTCAATCAGCGACTGGTCAACTCCATGTTCACCCTGTCCACCCTGGTGGGGCTGTCGGTGGCGCAACTGACGCAGGGCACCATCGTCGGCAACCTCGGATTCTCTGACATCACCTTCCCCAAGCCGCTTTTCCACGGCGACACCCTCTACGCCGAGACGATCATCGCCGACAAACGCGAATCCAAGAGTCGGCCGGGCGAGGGCATCGTGACGTTCGCGCACACCGGGCGCAATCAACACGGCGATATCGTGGCCACCGCGTCGCGCAAGACTTTGGTCCGCAAACAGCCCGCCGAGGAGCTCTGATGGCGCTCGAGAACCCAGGACCGGCCTGGCTGTTCTGTCCTGCCGACCGCCCCGAGCGGTTTCACAAGGCCGCCGCTGCCGCCGACGTGGTGATCCTCGACCTCGAGGACGGGGTGGCGGGCAAAGACCGCGAAGCGGCGCGCAGCGCGCTGGTGGACACCCGGCTCGATCCGGGCCGGACGGTGGTGCGGGTGAACCCGAGCGGCACCGCCGACCACCAACTGGACCTGCAGACGCTCGCCCGGACGGACTACACCACCGTCATGCTGGCGAAAACCGAGTCCGCCCAACAGGTCACCGCGCTCGCGCCGCTGGATGTCATCGTGCTCGTCGAGACCCCGCTGGGCGCCCTCACCGTGGTCGAGTGCACGCGGGCGGAGAACGCGTACGCCGTCATGTGGGGTGCCGAGGACCTGTTCGCCGTGACCGGCGGCACCGCCAACCGGCGCGCCGACGGCACCTACCGCGACGTCGCACAGCATGTGCGCTCCCAATCGCTGCTGGCGGCGAAGGCCTTCGGTCGACTGGCGCTGGATTCGGTCTACATCGACATCAAGGATCTCGACGGTCTGCGTGCCGAGTCCGACGACGCGGTGGCGGTGGGCTTCGACGGCAAGGTCGCCATTCATCCCACCCAGGTGGCGGTGATCCGTGGTGCCTACACCCCGACCGACGAGCAGATCCGCTGGGCGCGCGAGGTGCTGGCCGAGGTGGCGAACCAGCGCGGTGTCTTCCAGTTCGAGGGCGGCATGGTGGATGCTCCGGTGCTGAGGCGAGCGGAGCGCATCGTCGCACTGGCCCCTTAGCCGCTATTTACGCTGGGCCGCAGCCAGTCTCGCGGCGAACTCCGGTGACTGGATGGAGGTCGCCTGCGGGCCGAGTTCGGTGCGCATGGCGAGCTGGTGGGTGTCGGTGTCCACAGTCCCGGGGGCGGCGGTGGCCCGCATGGTGGCCTTGGTGGCCAGCACCACTTCCCTTGGGGCGGCGGCCGGCCCGGCGGCCAGTTCCAGTGCGGCGGCGACGGGGTCCTCAGCGACGCGAAGTGCAAGGCCATGTGCGACAGCGGTTTCGGCGTCGAACCGCATCCCGAACAGCAGTGCCGCCCTGGCCACCTCGGGACCGACGGCGCGTTGCAGCATCCAGGTGGCGCCGCCGCCGGGATGAATGCCCAGTTTCTGGAAGCGGGGGTCGAACACGGCGTGGGGACCGGCGATGCGGACGTCGGCGGCCAGCGCGAGGTTCAGGCCGGCGCCCACCGCGGCACCGTTGACGGCCGCAATGGTGGGCAGCGTGCAACTGCCCAGGGCCATGAACCCGTCGTAGATGCGCAGCAGTCCTTCTTCGGCGGCCGCGCCGAGCGCGCTGAGGTCGGCGCCCGCACAGAACGCTTTACCCGCGCCGGTGATGACCACGGCGTGGACGCCGGTGTCGGCCTCGGCCGTCTCGATGGCGACCCGTAGCTGCGCGGACATCGCGTCGGTGACGGCGTTGCGTCGGTCGGGGTCGTTGACGGTGATCAGCGCGACGCGATTGTCGACGCTGTAGAGCACGGGGTCTGCGCTGGCCATAGCCGCACGCTACCGAAGCGGGATGCGGGGCCGGGGAGGTACCAGCTGACGGGCGAGAGATCTGCCGACGACGGACACCGGTTCACGGGTCGAGTTCGTCGCGGTCGAGGAGACGTCGGCTGCCGTGCGCGCTGAGACCGGGGCCAGGTACGCCCCCCGACATCGCACGTGAGGGCCGGCGACCGGACAATGGTGGCACCATGAAGGCGACCGCAATCGAGCCGCGACTCCTCCACGGACTCGCCGAACTCGAATTCACCGACCACGGCGTTCAACTGCACCGGCTCCCAGCCTGGGTACGTCACCAGTTCCCCGACCGACAGCTTCTCGCCATGGAGAGCCAACCGTCGGGCGCCCGGCTGGTCCTGCGCACCACGGCACGCACCGTCGAGCTGACGACACAGGCGACGCGAATGGCCTACCGCGGCGCCGTCCGCCCCCGGGGCTGTCTCGACATCTTCGTCAACGGCGACTTCCGGAGTCGCGATGTGCTCGACGGTGGAGACGTCGTCGAGATCGATCTGGAAACCGGTGACGTCACGTCCATGACCGGCCCCGCGCATACGACGGTGGTGACGGGGCTGCCGCCGGGCGAGAACCGGGTGGAGATCTGGCTGCCGCACAACGAGTCCGTGGCACTGCTGGAGTTGCGCGCTGACGGCCCGGTCGCCGAGGACGTCGCTGCCTCGCCCACATGGGTGCATCACGGCAGCTCCATCAGCCAAGGATCCAATGCCACCGCCCCGAGCGAGACCTGGCCGGCGACCGCCGCCCGCCGCGGCAACGTCGCCATACGCAACCTCGGCTTCGGTGGCAGCGCCCTTGTCGACCCGTTCATGGCGCGGGTAATCCGCGATACCCCAGCTGATTACCTCAGCGTGAAGTTCGGCATCAATGTGGTCAATCTCGACGCGATGCATCTGCGAGCGTTCGTCCCGGCAGTCCACGGATTCCTCGACACGATCCGCGACGGCCACCCAGAGACACCCATCGTGGTGATCTCACCGGTCTTCTGCGGCATTCATGAAAACACGCCAGGGCCCGCAGCCATCGACACGTCCACAGTCGGCACCGGACAGGTGCAGTTCATCGCGACCGGCCGGCCCGAGGACCGGGCACACGGACGCCTGACCCTGGAGGTCATTCGTCGTGAACTGCAGTCGCTGATCCAACGCCGCGGTGACGACCGCAATCTGCACTACCTCGACGGCACCACGCTGTTCGGACCGGCTGATGCGGTCGAACTTCCCCTCCCCGACGGGCTGCACCCGAACGCCGCTGCGCACCTGAGGATCGGCGAGCGCTTCGCCGAATACGCCTTTGCCGTCGACGGGCCATTCCGACCTGCCGGTGCTGATCACCGACGGGCTTGACGCGTCCTGGAATGCCCTGCGAAGGTGCCGCAGGTAGGCTCGGCCGACCGATTGGTAAGGGGGCGGTGAGTGATTCCGGGTGAGTCGTCGAATTCGGCAGATGAAGTGCGATGGACTCGGCTACTGCTGAATCGGTTGCCCGGACTGATCGGGTACTGGGATCGCGACCAGCGCAACGTGTTCGCCAACGAGGCATACATGGACTACTGGGGGCTGACGCCCCAACAAGTGGCGGGCCGCCACCTGCGTGACGTACTCGGCGACACGATCTACACCCTCAACCTGCCCCACATCGAAGCCGCCCTGGCCGGTCAGGAGCAGTCGTTCAACCGCACCTTGATCGACAGCCGTGGTTCAACGCGCTATACGAACGTCGCCTACATACCCCACGTCGTCGGCGGTCGGGTCCGCGGCTTCTATGTCGCAGTCACCGACGTGACCGACCGTGTCGAGGCCGAACAGGCCCGTGGTGAGTCGTTGCACATGGTCGAAGTCATGGTCGCCAACGCACCCTTCGGCAAAGCGATCTTCGACAATGCCGGACGCGTGCTGCACGTCAACCCCGCCTTGTGCGAGGTCCTCGGCTGCGTGGCCGAGGACCTGGCGGGCAAGAACTTTCGCAAGTTCGTGCACCCCGATGAAGTGGCGGACTCGGAAGCTGAACTGCAGCAGTTGGTCACTGGCGCGACGTCCAAGGCGACCTCCGTGCGCCGGTACATCCACGCGGACGGGACCACGATCTGGATGCTGCGCAGCGCCGTTCTGGTCCGTGGTGCCCACCGGGGTGAGGATCTGGTGGTGGCCCAGTACGACGACGCCACGGCGCGCAGGCAGGCCGAAGTCGAACTGGCCCGGATGGCGAACACCGACCCGCTGACAGGGCTGCACAACCGCCGCGCCTTCGAGGACTGGATTCGGGTGCGACGGGAAGACGATCCGGCGGGCGCCATCGGCGTGGTGTTCGTTGATCTGGACGGGTTCAAGCGGATCAACGACACCCACGGCCACGCCATGGGTGATGCGATTCTCGCCGAGGCCGCCCGCAGTGTGAGTCGCGTGGCCCACCCGCCCAGTACGGCCTACCGCTTCGGGGGCGACGAGTTCATCGTGTTGGTGCCTGACGTTGAGGTGGCGCAGGTCGCCGACCTGGCGGACACGATCACGCGCGCCTTGACCGGGCGCTACGGTGACGCGGTACCGGTGACGCTGACCGCATCGGTGGGATGGACGCACGGCTCCATCAACAATTCAGATCAGCTGCTTCGCGATGCCGACGCGGACATGTACCGACGCAAGCGTGCGCGCACCCGGGTGCACCATCCAGACGGCGAGGCTTGAGAAACGGATCCTGTTCGGGGCCAACTGTTTTCAGCCGAACATGTGCAACGTCTCAGGTGATGGGGCCGTACGCGCTGATGGCGCGCGCGACCTGCGGCAGATACTCACCGCAGTTGCGGTCGACCGATTCGCGCAGAATGTCGCCTGTCGACTCGAGATCCCAGCCTTCACCGAGGTACCCGTCGACGAGGAGACCGACGTCGTCGGGGGTCAGGAACGCGGTGGCGGCGGAACGGCGCAGCGTCGCGCAGGTGCCAGCACTGCCGGCCGAGATCTCACGGGCCTCATCGGCGGTGACCACGCCATAGATGTCGGGCTGTTCGGCCGCCGCCCACGGCGCCGCAGCGAGGCTGATGCCGAACGAGACCAGGCCGCCGAGCGCCACCATTGCTGAGTGTTTTCCCCTCATGAGAGGGCATCGTATGCCCTCGGCGCCACCGCGGTGGACCTCACCGGCGCGGGCGGTGCCGGTGCGGGGGACCGCCAGCGCTCGGACCAGCGGCAGTCCCAATGTCGGGACACACAACTTGATTTGGCTCGCGCCTGCTTCACGCCACGTATCAGTCAGGAGTGCGCCGACAGGAACGTTTCGAGCTTGTCCAGCTGAGCCTTGTAACCCCACTTCATACCGAACGCCGCCAGCTTCGCTTTGGGGCCGATCTTGCTGATCGTGACGTGCAGTTGCACGGTGGTGGCGCCGTCGCGCTCGGTGAGGGTGACGTCATTGGTGTGATGAATCGTCGTTCCCTCCTCCTCGCCTTCGGTCCAGGAGCGGGCGTCGTAGGACAGTCCGGAGCTTTCCTCGATGCGGGTGAACGTGCCCGCCATGGGCCACCGCGTGCCCTGGTATTTGCCCATGGCCGCACCGGCCTCCATGACGATGAAGATCTCGCCGCCGACCTGCAGATCGATCCGGCATTCGGGCACGATGGTCTTCTCCGGTCCCCACCATTGCCGGAGCATCTCGGGTTGAGTCCAGGCCTGCCACACCGTGTCGATGGGCGCGGCATAGGTGCGCTCGAAATTGAGGTTTTTGGGCTTGAGTAGTTGCAACAGCATGGTGATTCCAATCCTGTTCAGCGACGCTTGTCTGGGGCGTCGTCCGACTTGTCGTGGGTGATGGTGTCGAGGAAGCTGCCCAACGAGTCCAGCCGCACGTTCCACAACTGTTCGAACGATTCGAGCCAGTTGCCGATCTGCTCGAACGGCTCGGCCTCGAGGTGGTAGATGCGTTGCCGAGCCAGCGCTTCACCGCTGACGATTCCCGAATCACCAAGCACCCGAAGGTGTTTGCTCACCTGCGGCTGCCGGATGCTGAGGGCGTCGGCGATCTCGTTGACCGACATCGGCCGGGTTTTCAACAGCTCGACGATCCTCAGGCGACTCGGCTCACTCAGTGCCGCGAAGATCGTCGACTGCATGGTCCCAACGTAGGCCCCTGACATATTCCTGTCAAGGAATATGTCAGGGGCTTACGGCTCAGCCGACCCGTGCCCCGCGGATCCGCTCCGGTGACGCCTCGGCAGAGTCGGTGGTCTCGATCGTGGCGGTATGCGCGACAGCTCGTTCGCAGCGTGCCTACGCTACGCCCGTGTGCGGTCTGACGGCCGGCGATGCGCGTGAGATCAGCGACGGCCAGATCGACCAGATCGAGCGCGGGTGGGGGGACGTCGCCCATCTCGCCAAGCTGGCGCGATCTCATCGGAACCTACTGTGGCACAGGAGGATCCTGGATCCGTAGCGTGTAACGGATGCATGTCCGGGGATGATGCGCGGGGGTCTCGGGCGGACCCCGAGGCTCAGCGATCGTGCCGCCGCCGGTCCCATCGTCGCGCCGCCAGGCGACCTTCCATGTCGGTGGTTGCCGTTACCGTACGGCAAATGGCACCACAAAGATCCTGAGAAGTGCACGTGGAACCGTCCCGGGCCAACCGAGTCGGATCTGCCTGGCGGACACGTTGCCCAAGAAGCCGCTACGTCGACTGGTTCCGCGCAGACCTGGCGAGCGGCGCGCCTTTTGGTGCCCCCGGCAGGGATCGAACCTGCGACCAACCGCTTAGAAGGCGGCTGCTCTATCCGCTGAGCTACGGGGGCAGCGAAAACACCCTAGCCCAATGACTGAAACGGATTGATCGGGGAAGCGACAGTGGCACATCACACGAAAGACAAGGGCGATCTTGGGGTCGCCAAGGTTCACGCCGACCTGGTGAGTCAGGGTTTCACGGTTCTGTTCCCGGCCACGGAGCATGCTCCTTTTCGATCTAGTCGCGAGGTGCGTGGGCCCGCCTTTCCAGGTTCGGTTGGTGGGGGGCACGTCGCACCGGCGATGTTGTGCAACTCCGCTGGTAACCGGCCGCCGGGGAGTTTCTCACCGCACTTCCAGGCCCGAGACCCAGACTGTTCGTGTCGAGAACATGTCCGTCGACATCGCCGCCGGGTCGGACCGGCCGGGTGCGAGACTCGCCGGCTGGGGCACCACTTCCAACGTCGCTGGGAAAGTGGGTGGCAAACCAAATTTCGATGATCTGAGCCGCGACGAAGCTGCCGCGCAGGCACTAGCCGTCACGCACGCTCCTCCCGCAGAAATATCTGTCGACGCACCCGATTGCAGTGTCAGCAAATCTCAGCCTTCGACGTGCCTGATGTTTGACCTGGGCAAACCCGCCGTGAGTTTTGAATTCACACCTGCCGTCAGCAACCAGGTGCCGCTCAGTCGTCCTGGTTGTCGCTCATATGAGCGGCACCAATTCCCCGACTCGGGCCTGGAAATAGGTGTTATTCATGTCGAGTTTGGCTACCGTGTGAGCCGCGGCACAGTCGAGCAAGCTCGCTCACGGGGCCGCGGTCAGGCGACGGCGCCTGACCTGACTGCGAAGGTGCCTCTGCGATGAGCATTGCGATGGACGTGACCACCCGCGCCACGGCGGCGGGTTCGTTGGCGTTGCGGCTGGCAGGGGATGCGCGGTCCTATCGGGCCGGCGCGCTCATCGCGCGCGGCTGCCCGTCGTTGGCGGCCTGGCTGGCAGGTTGGGTCACCACCGAATTCGCCCCCCGGGCCCTCACCGGCCACGCGTTGTCCGCGGTGCGGGCCACCCCGCTGGACCGCATCAGTTGCTCGATGGCCTCGCAGCGGGCCAACGCCGTGCTCGAGGCCGCGCTGTCGGAGACCCTCGGTGGGCAAGACGCCCACGTGGTACATCCGCTGGAGTTCCAGGCCACCCGTCCCAGTCTTGCCGGGTTCTGGCAGGCCACCCAGCATCGCCGCCGCTACGCCACGGCCACCACCAACATCTCCTACGGCCCGAACGGCCGGGACCATCTGCTCGACATCTGGCGTCTGCCCGTACTGCCCGCCGGCCGACCGGCGCCGGTGCTGCTGCAGATTCCCGGCGGCGCCTGGGCCCTCAGTGAGAAACGGGGCCAGGCCTACCCGCTGATGAGCCGCCTCGTCTCACTGGGCTGGATCTGCGTGTCCATCAACTACAGCCGTAGCCCGGGCCGCGCGTTCCCCGCCCACATCGTCGACGTCAAACGCGCCATCGCCTGGGTCCGCGACAACATCGCCGACTACGGCGGCGACCCGGACTACATCGCCCTCACCGGCGGTTCGGCCGGCGGACACCTGGCGTCACTGGCGGCGCTCACCGCCGGAGATCCCACGCTGCAGCCGGGATTCGAACACGCCGACACCAGCGTGCAGGCGGCGGTGCCCTACTACGGGGCCTACGACCTGACCAACGTCGAGACCATGACACCGCTGATGCTGCCGTTCCTCGAGCAGTTCGTCATGCATGCCCGGCTTGCCGACAACCGCGCGCTGTTCGAGGCGGCGTCGCCCACCTATCACGTGCACCGGGACGCGCCGCCGTTCTTCGTGCTGCACGGTCACGACGACGCGGTGATTCCGCGGGCCCAGGCGCGCGACTTCGTCACGGCGTTGCGTGGCGCCGGCGCGGCCGTGGTGGCCCACGCTGAATTGCCCAACGCGCACCACGCTTTTGATGCGCTGGCCACCGTCCGGTCCCAGCTCGCCGCCGACGCCGTGGCCCAGTTCCTCGGTGTCGCCTACGGCAGGCACCTGGAAACCGCCGAGGGCATGCGGATGCGCGCCACCAGCTGACCCATTCCGGCGCGGACCGAGTTCGCCGCGCAGGCACACAAAATCACCTCCCCCGGCCGTTGCGGCCGACTAGCGTGGGGCAGGCATTGACGGGTCTGCAAATCGTGTCTTGAAGGAGAACTGCGTGACGAGCGGATTGCCCGATGAACTCGGGGCGGTGGACCAATTGCTGCACCGCGGCGAGGCCAATCCGCGTACCCGCTCGGGCATCATGGCGCTGGAGCTGCTGGACAGCACCCCGGACTGGCAGCGTTATCGCAAGAACTTCGACTACGCCTCCCGCACCATCCTGCGGCTGCGCCAGAAGGTCGTGATGCCGACGTTGCCGACGGCGGCGCCGCGCTGGGTGGTCGACGCCGACTTCAACCTCGACTTCCACGTCCGCCGGATCCGCGTGCCGGAGCCGGGCACCCTGCGTCAGGTGTTCGACCTCGCCGAAATCATCCAGCAGTCACCGCTGGACATCTCGCGCCCCCTGTGGAGCGCCACGCTGATCGAAGGACTGCCCGACGGCCGCGCCGCCCAGCTGCTGCATCTGAGCCACGCGGTCACCGACGGAGTGGGCGGGGTGGAGATGTTCGCGCAGATCTATGACCTGGACCGTGACCCCGCACCGCAGCAGGCACCACCGCTGCCCATCCCGCAGGACCTCTCCGCCAACGACCTGATGCGCCACGGACTGACGTCTCTGCCGGGCGCAATCCTGGGCGGCGTGCGGGGTGCGGTCACCGGTGCGATCGGCGCCGTCGGCAAGGCGGTCAGCGATCCCGGCTCGGCGGTCTCCGGAATCATCGAATATGCCTCCTCGGGTTCCCGGATGATGCGCCAGGCTGCGGAACCGTCACCGCTGCTGCGCCGGCGCAGTCTGGCCACTCGCACCGAAGCCATCGACATCAAGCTCTCCGATCTGTACCGGGCCGCCAAAGCTGCTGAAGGTTCGATCAACGACGCCTATCTGGCCGGCTTGTGCGGCGCGTTGCGCCGCTACCACGACGCGCTCGGAGTGCCCATCGCCACGCTGCCGATGGCGATTCCGGTGAACCTGCGTTCGGACTCCGACGCCGCGGGCGGCAACCGGTTCGCCGGGATCAACCTCGCCGCCCCCATCGGCACCGTCGATCCGGCGGAACGCATCCGCAAGATCCGCTCCCAGATGGCCCACCGTCGCGAGGAGGCCGCCATCGACGTGCTCGGCTCGATGGCCCCGGTGCTGTCGCTGCTGCCCGACGCCGTGCTGCAATCGATCACCGGCTCGGTGATCGCCTCGGACGTCCAGGCCAGCAATGTGCCGGTGTTTCAGGGCGATACGTTCATCGCGGGGGCAAAGGTGTTGCGACAGTATGGTCTTGGCCCGCTGCCCGGTGTTGCGATGATGGTGGTGCTGGTCTCCCGCAGCGGCTACTGCACCATCACCGCGCGCTACGACCGCGCCGCCATCACCGATGAGCCGCTGTTCGCCCACTGCCTGCAGGCCGGCTTCGATGAAGTGCTGGCCCTCGCCGGCGCTCCGCCACCGGTGTCCACCCCGGCGTCGTTCACCGACACCGACGTCGCGCAGGCCACGTCGTCGGACCCGTCCAACTCTGCGGAAGGCCGGTCATGACCACGCCTGGTACTGGTTCTGGACCACGCGATCTCCGTCTGCCCGGCTCGGTGGCCGAGGTCAAGGCCAGCCCCCGCGGTCCGCACATCGGTGCGTTCTTCGACCTCGACGGCACCCTGGTCGCCGGATTCACCGGCGTCATCCTGACCCAGCAGCAGTTGCGCAGCCGCCAGCTGAGCGTCGGTGATTTCTTCGGGATGATCCAGGCCGGACTCAACCACAAACTGGGCCGCCGCGAGTTCGAGAACCTCATCACCGCCGCCTCGAGAGCGATGCGCGGACGCCCGCTCAGCGATCTCGATCAACTCGGTGAGCGTCTGTTCAAGCAGAAGATCGAGTCCCGCATCTACCCGGAGATGCGTGAGCTGGTCCGAGCGCATCTGGAACGCGGCCACACGGTGTGTCTGAGCTCGTCGGCGCTGACCATCCAGGTCGAGCCGGTGGCCCACTTTCTCGGAATCCCGAACATGCTCACCAACAAGTTCGAAGTCGACGATGACGGTGTGGTCACCGGCGCGATCGTCCGGCCGATCCTGTGGGGGCCGGGCAAGGCCAACGCCGTGCAGAACTTCGCCGCCGAGCACAACATCGATCTCAAGGACAGTTACTTCTACGCCGACGGCGACGAAGATGTCGCGTTGATGTACCTGGTGGGCAACCCGCGTCCCACCAATCCGGAAGGCAAGATGGCCGCCGTTGCGCAGCAACGAGGTTGGCCGATCCTGAAGTTCTCCAGCCGTGGGGGCAGTGGTCTCACAGGAGCGCTGCGCACCCTGGCGGGGGTGGGCACCCTGGTACCCGTCGCCTACGGCGCGCTCGGCTGGGGGCTGCTGACCCGCAACCGGCGACGCGGAGTCAACTTCTTCACCACCAACTGGACGCAGACACTGCTGGCGGCCAGCGGCGTCGAGCTCGATGTCCTGGGCAAGGAGAACCTGACCGCGCAGCGCCCCGCGGTGTTCCTCTTCAACCATCGCAACAACTTCGACCCCGTGATCACCTGCTCACTCGTGCGTGACAATTTCACCGGTGTCGCCAAGAAGGAACTCGAAAGCGACCCGCTGGTCGGCACATTGGGCCGACTCATCGATGCCGTCTTCATCGACCGCGACGACGCGAAGTCGGCGGTGGAGTCGCTGCACAAGGTCGAAGAAGCGGCCCGCAACGGCCTGTCGATCGTCATCGCACCCGAGGGCACACGGTTGGACACCCACGAGGTGGGGCCCTTCAAGAAGGGGCCGTTCCGCATCGCGATGGCCGCCGGGGTGCCCATCGTCCCGGTGGTGCTCCGCAATGCCGAGGTGATCGCCTCCAGGGATTCCTCGGTGATGAACCCCGGCACCGTGGATATTGCTGTCTTCCCGCCTATTTCGGTGGCCGACTGGACTCCCGAGAACCTCGACGAGCGCATCGCCGAGGTGCGGCAGCTGTACCTGGACACCTTGCGAGACTGGCCGGACGGCGAGTTGCCGGAGGCCGCGCCCTATGTGCACAAACCCAAGAAGGCACCTGCCAAGAAAGCAACTGCCAAGAAAGCGGGAGCCAAGAAACCGGTCCGAGGACGGCCGTGACCGAATCTCCGCAGCGCACCCGCAAACCCGGCGACGTGCCCATGGTCTCCATCGACGACGATTCGCTGATCCTGGCCGCAGTGTCGTCGGCTGCCGAGCGGGACATGCTCGATGACTGGTTGCGGCAACAACGTCGCGCACATCCCGGCATCCGCATCGATGTCCTCCAACTGCCCGCCGAAGACGAAGAACCGCCGCCAGGGGTCATTGCCCAGCTCGTCGCCGAACTCGAGGCCGAGCAGGACCGTTCCGTGGTTCCGGTGCGCGTTTTCTGGGTGGCCGCGGGGCTACCCACCCGAGTCAAAGTCGTGGGGTGGCTCTCCGGCCGGGATACCTACCGGCCGCCGGAGATGTTGCAGCGCAGCATCCTTCGTCGCGATTCGGCACGTGCACAGGTGGTGGCCGGGGAGCCGGCCCTGGTGTCAGAACTGCGCCGCCAATATGAGGACACGACGGTGGGCGAGAGCCCCCGTGATTTCGCCCGCTTCGTCTTACGGCGGGCCAGCCTGGCCATCGAACGCATCGAATACCGATTGCTGGGGCCGGAATACAAGTCTCCACGGTTGGTGAAGCCGGAGATGCTGGCGTCGACGCGGTTCCGCGCCGGGCTCGACGAGATCCCCGGGGCCAGCGTCGAGGCCGCGGGCGAGATTCTCGACGAACTCGCCACCGGCTGGAGCCGCTTCTCGATCGATCTCATCCCCAGCTTCTCGAAGTTCCTCTACAGCCGCGGATTCGATCCTCACATCGATTATGACCCCCGGCAGGTCGAGACCATGCGCCACGCGCTGGAGACCCATCCCGCGGTGATGTTGTGGTCGCACCGGTCCAACCTCGACAGCGCGGTGCTGACGGTGGCGTTGCAGGAAAACCGGTTGCCCCGGGCCAACCTGTTCGCCGGCATCAACATGTCGTTCGGTTTCATGGGGCCGCTACTGCGGCGCTCCGGAGTCATCTTCATCCGCCGCAAGCTCGACGACCCGCTCTACAAGTACGTGCTGCGCGAGTTCATCAGCTATATCGTCGAGAAGCGGTTCAATCTCAGCTGGTCGATCGAGGGCACCCGGTCGCGGACCGGAAAGATGTTGCCGCCCAAGCTCGGTCTGCTTGCCTACGTCGCCGACGCCTACCTCGACGGGCGCAGCGACGACATCCTGCTGCAGCCGGTGTCGATCAGCTTCGACCAGCTGCACGAGACCGCCGAGTACGCCGCCTACGCCCGCGGCGGCGAGAAGACACCCGAAGGTTTCAGCTGGCTGTACAACTTCATCAAGGCCCAGGGCGAGCGCAACTACGGCAAGATCTACGTCCGGTTCCCGGAAGCGGTGTCCATGGCGCAGTATCTCGGCGAGCCGCACGGTGAGCTCGTGGAGGATCCCGATGCCAAGCGACTTGCCCTGCAGAAGATGGCGTTCGAGGTGGCCTGGCGGATCCTGCGGGTGACCCCCATCAACGCCACCGCCCTGGTGACGGCGCTGCTGCTGACCACCAACGGGATCGCGTTGACGGCCAACCAGGTTCATCACACCACGCAGGATTCCCTCGACTACCTGGAACGCAAGCAGACCCCGGTGACCGACAGCGCGCGCCGCCTGCGCACCCTCGACGGGGTGCGTGCCGCGCTCGACGCGCTCTCCGGCGGGCACCCGATCACCCGGGTCGACGGCGGCCGGGAGGCGGTGTGGCGGATCACCTCCGACAATCAGCACGAGGCGTCGTTCTACCGGAACACCCTGATCCACGCCTTCCTCGAGACGTCCGTCGTCGAGCTCGCGCTCGCGTACGCGAGCCGCGCCGACGGTGACCGGCTGGAGGCGTTCTGGTGGCAGGCGATGCGGCTGCGGGATCTGCTGAAGTTCGATTTCTACTTCGCCGACACCGCCACGTTCCGCGCCAACATCACTGAGGAGATGGCCTGGCACCAAGACTGGGAGGCCCACGTCGCGGCCGGTGGTGCTGAGATCGACCAGTTACTGCACGACAAGCGGCCGCTGATGGCGCACGCGATGCTGCGCTCGTTCTTCGAGGCCTACGAGATCGTCGCCGACGTGTTGCGGGGGATGCCTCCCGAGGTCAGTGAGAAGGAGCTGACCGAGAAGGCACTCGGGGTGGGTCGGCAGTACGCCGCCCAGAGCCGGGTGCGCAGTACCGAGTCGGTATCGGCACTGCTGTTCACCACGGCACGGCAGGTGGCCGGCGACCAGAAGTTGCTCGCGGCCGCCGACGACCTGGAACAGCGCCGCGTGGCCTTCCTCAAGGAGCTGCGGCGCATCCTCGCCGACATGGACCGGATCGACCTCATTTCCCGGCAGCAGTTCGTCGAGCGTGAGCAGCGATCGAGGCGGGCCTCCGACGCAGCGTCGTAGAGCCGTGCACGACTAACTACCCTGGACTGGTGACCGCCCCAGCTGTATCGGCTCCCACACCCACCGCTCGAACCGTGGTGTGGCCGATCCTGCTCGGCGTCGCACTGCTGGCCGGGCTCACCGCCGCCGGTCTGGCGGCCCTGTCGCTGGTGGACGCACTCACCGCCACCGGGCTGCCCGACCCCGGCCCGGTCACCACCCTGGGGCTGCCGTTCGTCCGGGCTGCCGGCGAGATCGCCGCGGTCCTGGCGGTGGGGTCCTTCCTGTTCGCCGCCTTCTTCGTGCCGCCCCAGAAATCCGGCGTTCTCGATGCCGCCGGTTACCGCGCGCTGCGCATGGGCTCGGTGGCCTCCGGGGTGTGGGCCGTGTCGGCTGCGTTGCTGGTGCCCCTGACCATCTCCGATGTGTCCGGTCAGCCGCTGCGCGAGAACCTGAACCCGCTGACGATGTGGTCGTTGGCCGGCCTGGTCGAAACGGCCGGCGCCTGGCGGTGGACGGCAATCCTGGCCGCGGCGGTGACCTTGGCCAGCATCCCGGTGCTGCGCTGGTCCTGGACTCCGATGCTGACCGCCGCGGCACTGGCGACGCTGCTGCCGCTCGCGCTCACCGGGCACTCCTCCTCGGGCGGATCGCACGACCTGGCCACCAACAGCCTGCTGATCCACCTGATTGCGGCGTCGTTGTGGGCGGGCGGTCTGCTGGCGCTGCTGGCCCATGCGCTGCGCGGTGGCGGGCATGCCGACCTGGCCGCGCGCCGGTTCTCGACAGTGGCGCTATGGTGCTTTGTCGCGATGGGGCTCTCCGGCGTGGTCAACGCGCTGGTGCGGATGCGCCCGGAAGATCTGCTCGACACCCGCTACGGCGTGCTGATCCTGGTCAAGATCGCGGCGTTGCTGGCGCTGGGCGTGCTCGGCTGGCGGCAGCGGCGGGTGGGCGTCGCCGCGCTGCAGGCCGACCCGCAGGCCCGGGGTCCACTGATCCGGTTGGCCCTGACCGAGGCAGCGATCTTCGGTGTGACGTTCGGGGTCGCCGTCGCACTCGGCCGTACACCACCGCCACCGCCGCGGGTGATCAATCCGTCGATCCCGGAAGTCGAACTGGGTTATGACCTGGCCGGCCCGCCGACGGTGGCCAGGGTGCTGTTCGACTGGCGCTTCGATCTGCTGTTCGGGACCGCCGCGATCGTTCTGGCGCTGGTGTACCTGGCGGGGGTGTGGCGGCTGCGTCGACGCGGTGACAGCTGGCCGGTGGGACGGACCATCGGGTTCCTGCTCGGCTGTGCGGTGCTGCTGGTGGCGACCTCGTCGGGCATCGGGCGGTACATGCCGGCGATGTTCAGCATGCACATGGCCGCGCACATGTTGCTGTCCATGCTGATACCGATTCTGCTGGTGCTTGGGGCGCCGGTGACGCTGGCGTTACGCGCGCTGCCTGCGGCAGGCCGCGATGGCGCACCCGGTCCGCGGGAGTGGCTGCTGGCGGCGTTGCACAGCCGATTCTCGCGGCTGATCACCAATCCGCTGGTCGCTACGGCGTTGTTCATCGTCGGGTTCTACGGTTTGTATTTCGGCGGGATCTTCGACGCCGCGGCAGGTAGTCACGCCGGCCACGTGGCGATGAATGTGCACTTTCTGCTCTCGGGATATGTCTTCTACTGGGTGGTGATCGGTATCGACCCGACGCCCCGACCCATCCCGTCGCTGGGAAAGCTCGCGATGGTGTTCGCCTCGCTGCCGCTGCACGCGTTCTTCGGTGTGGTGCTGATGGGGACGCAGTCGGTGATCGCCGAGAGTTTCTACCGCTCACTGCAGCTGCCCTGGCACACCGACTTGCTGGGGGATCAGAAACTCGGCGGTGGAATCGCCTGGGCCGCAGGTGAAGTACCACTCGTGGTGGTGATGCTGGCCCTGCTGATCCAGTGGAGCCGCAGCGATCGTCGCACCGCCACGCGACTCGACCGGGCCGCCGACCGGGACGAAGACGCCGACCTGGCGGCCTACAACAACATGCTGGCCGAAATGGCGCGGCGCGAGCAGAACCGCTGAGTCAGCCGGTCCGGGTGGGCTGCAGATAGGCGACGATCGCGTTGGTGAGGCCGCGGCGCGCCAGGTCATGGTCGCTGAACGATCCGAGCTGGCGTTCCGAAGCCAGGCCCCGCATGGCGCCGGGGATGAAGGCGGCCACTTCCAGGATCCGGTCGGGGTCGACACCGAGATCGGCAAAAGCCTTCTGGCAGGCGGCATTCCAGGAGTGTCCCCACGACACGAACTCCGCCGCGGTCTGGGGATAGTGCCGCGCGAGCTCATCGGAGTCACTCGGCAGTGCTGCCCGCAGATTCTCGATCGCGCGGGAATGTGTGGAGGTGAGGCCGCTGTAGAGCAGATCGATGATGGTGGCCACCCGTTGGTGCAGGGGACCGCCTGCGTCCGACGGTGCCGGCAGTTCCCCGCGCAACTCGGCCATGTGATGCAGAACTGCCGCCCAGAACCCGTCGACATCGCCGAACTGGTACTTCACCGTGCCCCACGTCGCGCCGATGTCCTTGGCGATCCGACTGGCCGAGACCGACCCCGGATCGCCGGAGGCCAGCGATCGAATTGCCGAGTCCAGCATGTTCTCCCGGGTTGCGAGGCCACGCTTGTTGCTGCGTCTGCCCTGCGTGCCGGCGGTCGTCATCTGTCCGATGGTAATGGATCCGGGCCAGGTCACAGTGCCCTCTATCAATCTTTCATAGTGGGCACTACTATTCCGTGGCATGGCCAAACCACCGTTGTCGATGAAGCCGACCGGATGGTTCCAGGTGGCGTGGTCCGACGAAATCGGTGTCGGCGACGTGCACACCATGAAGTACTTCGACCAGGAACTGATCGCGTGGCGCGCCCAGTCGGGCCGGGTGACCGTCATGTCCGCCTACTGCGAGCACCTCGGCGCGCATCTCGGCTTCGGCGGACACGTTGAAGGCGAGGTGATCCAGTGCCCGTTCCACGGTTGGCAGTGGAACGCCGAGGGACGCAACGTGTGCATCCCGTACGAGGACCGGCCCAACCGGGGCCGCCGGATGCGCACCTTCCCGGTGGCCGAGCGCAACGCCTCGATCTACATCTGGCACGACCTCGAGGGCCGGGCGCCGTTCTTCGACGCCCCCGATGTGTTCGCCAGCTTCGCCGACGGCAGCAGCGCCGCCGATTACTACCCCCAGCAGCGGCTCTATCGCGAAGCGCTGGAACTACATCCGCAATACGTCTTGGAAAACGGTGTCGACTTCGCGCATTTCAAGTATGTGCATGAGACGCCGATCGTGCCGATCTTCACCCGGCACGACTTTGCCGAGCCGGTGTCCTACGTCGACTTCACCATCACCTTCGAAGGTGATGAGAACCAATCCATCGACGACGTGAAAAGCGGCGTCGAGGCCATCAACGGTGGACTCGGCATCGCGGTGACCAAGAGCAGCGGGATGATCGACAACCGCACCATCTCCGCGATCACGCCGGTGGACGAGCGCACCTCCGATGTCCGCTTCACCGTCTACATCGGACGCACCCCCGGCAAGAACGAGCCGCGCCATGAGGTCAAGGCCCAGGAGTTCGGCGCCGAGGTGATCCGGCAGTTCTCCCAGGACGTCCACATCTGGAGCCACCAGCGGTATTCGGACCCACCCGCGCTATCGACCTCAGAGCTGGCGGGGTTCACCGCGATCCGTAAGTGGGCCATGCAGTTCTATCCCGACGGGCTCGGTGGCAGCGCTGCCGAACTGCGGGGCAAATCATCCGTCCTCCAGGAAGGTCGCACATGACCATTCGTGTGTTCCAAGTGGCAACCGGCAATGTCGGCTCGGAGATGATCAAGCGCATCGCCTCCGAGCCGGACCTGGAACTGGTTGGTGTGCACTGCTATTCGCCGGACAAGATCGGCCGCGATGCCGGCGAGCTGGCTGGACTGGCCCCCAACGGGGTGACGGCCACCGGCAGCGTCGAGGAGATCATCGCCGCCAGACCCGATGTGGTGACCTTTCACGGTGTGTTCCCCGACGAAGACCTCTACGTGCAGGTGCTCGAGGCCGGCATCAACATCGTCACCACCGCCGACTGGATCACCGGCTGGCACCGTGACCACAACCACCCGCACCATTCCGGCAAGCCCGTCACGCAGCTGCTGGCCGAGGCCTGTGACAAAGGCGGGTCGACGTTCTATGGCACCGGCATGAACCCGGGATTGAACCAGATCCTCGGCGTGGTGTGTTCGGCCGACGTCGCCGAGATCGAGAACGTCACCACCATCGAGTCGGTGGACGTGTCCTGCCACCACTCCAAAGAGACCTGGATCGAGGTCGGTTATGGCCTGCCCGTGGATGATCCGTCGATTCCGGGCAAGCTGGAGAAGTACACCCGCGTCTTCGCCGACAGCGTGCTGATGATGGCGGACTGCTTCGGCCTCGCACTCGACGAGGTGAAGTTCAGCTATGAACTCGGCGCCTGCACCAAGGACGTCGACCTGGGCTGGTACACGTTGCCCAAGGGCTCACTGGGCGGAAACTATCTCAAGTATCAGGGCATCGTCGACGGGGTGCCCCGGGTGGAGACGCACCTGGAATGGCAGATGACGCCGCACACCGACCCGAGCTGGGATATCAAGGGCTGCTACATCACTCAGATCAAGGGTGATCCGAACATCTACAACAAGCACATGATCTTCCCGAAGCCCGGCGTCGACCTGTCCGATCCGTCCAGCTTCGCCTCGATCGGTATGACGGTCACCGGCATGCCGGCGTTGCACTCGATCGAATCGGTGGTGGCGGCCCGGCCAGGGCTGATCACCAGCGCCGACCTGCCGCTGCGGGGGTTCGCCGGGCGGTTCAAGCTCTGACCCTTGCCGGGGCATTGTTCTTCCTAGCTGAGCGCACCCGCCTCGATCGCCGCGGGCCAGCTGCCGTAGGAGCTGATGTCCTTGCCGGCCGCGGCGGCGTACCCGTCGCAGCCGAAGGCGGTGCGCCACGTGCCGTCGTCGAATTCCACCTTGCCCAGTTGCATCGGGGCGGGCAACGCGGTCAGGAAAGTGCCGAGCGCGGCGGGGGAGAGCGACCACCGGTGCCCGAGGATGGCGGTGCCCGAGTCACCTTCGGGCACCCGGACAATCGCCGGCTTGGGTGGCACGGTCTGCATCGCTGTCATCCGGTACCGCGGCGCGGTGGTCAATTCACCCACCCACCGGGCGCCGAGATCGGTGAGCTGGTGCACCAGGACGCCGCCGCGCAGGTGGGCGCCGAAGACCACCAGTTCCAAGGCGCCTGCAGCTTGGGTGGGCCAGATGTCCGCCGGGGGCGTTTCGCCGGTGAGCATCGCCGCGATGTCGAATGCCGCGGCATCGTCGAAGGCGCGGCCGAGCACCGTCACACCGAACTGCGCCTCGCCTGCGGTACCGAAAGGCACTGCGACGGCGCACATGTCGAACAGGTTGCAGAAATTGGTGTAGGTGCCGAGGCGTGAGTTGACACCCACGGGGTCGGCCGCCACCTCGTCGAGGCGAGGGTGCGTCGGCGCGGTGGGAACCAGCAGGGCGTCGGCGCCGTCGAGCTGGGCCATCGCCACGGCGCGCAGCTGCTCGACGGCGCGACGGTCATGGATCAGCCGGTGTGCCGGGATGTCGCGGGCTCCGGTGATGATCGTCTTCACCGTCGGATCCACCGCCGCCTGCGGATGGGTATCGATGAATTCGCCGACGGCTGCGTATCTTTCGCTGACCAGAGCACCGTTGTAGAGCAACTTGGCGGCGGCCAGGAACGGCGCGATGTCGACGGTGACGATCTGGGCGCCCGCGGCGCGCAGTCGGTCCACTGCCTCGCCGAAGGCGGCGCGCCAGGTCGAGTCCAGTTCGGGCAGCTCGCTGGGGATGGCCACCACCGGCTGTTCGGGGGCCGCCAACCGGACATCTGCGGGCCAGGTCCGGTGGGGTGCGCCCGCGGCCATCGCCGCCATGGCGCGGTTGGCCAGTGCGAGGTCGGCGGCGAGAATGGTCGGGCAGTCATAGGACTCGCAGGCCGGGACGATGCCGACACTGCTGAGCACGCCGTAGGTCGGCTTGATGCCGACGATGCCCTGGAACGCCGCGGGAATCCGCCCTGACCCGGCGGTGTCGGTACCGATGGCGATGTCGGCTTCGCCGCGTGCCACCGCGACCGCGGACCCGGAGCTCGAACCACCGCTGATGTAGTCGGGGCGTCTGCTGTCGGGCACGGCACCGTGGGGTGAGCGGGTGCCCACCAGTCCGGTGGCGAATTGGTCGAGGTTGGTCTTGCCGAGCACCACCGCGCCCGCTGCGCGCAGGCCCGCTACCACGGGCGCATCGGCGGACGGGGCGTAGGTGTACTCCGGGCAGCCCGCGGTGGTGGGCAGTCCGGCGACGTCGACGTTGTCCTTGACGGCCAGGCGGATCCCGGCCAACGACCCGCCATCGGCGCGGCTGTTGACCAGCTCGGATTCGATATCGGCCGGGGATCGGTGGGTGATCCAGACGGCCTCGTAGGGAGCCATGCGGTTAAAACTAGCGGTCGACAGGTATCTCTGCGACTCCACAGATGCGACTTCATCCACAGGTCGGTGGCGGTGGCCGGTCGGCGCCGCGTCGATGTCGGTGCGGCGGCGGTCAATGGGCACAGCGCCACCATCGGGGTGGCGGCATGGAAATCCACTGATCGAAGGGACCACTGCGATGTTCGAGACACCGTTGACCGTCACCGGACGGATCGTCACCGACCCGGTACGTCGTCGCGTCGGCGACCAGGAGCTGGTCAAGTTCCGGTTGGCCAGCAATGCCCGTCGCCGCACCGGTGAAGGCACCTGGGAGCCGGGCAACTCGCTCTATCTGACCGTGAATTGCTGGGGCAAGCTGGCCGCCGGGGTCAGCGGCAGCCTGACCAAAGGCGACGCCGTGATCGTCGTCGGGCATGTCTACACCAGCGAGTACGAGGACCGGGAGGGCATCAAGCGCTCGTCGGCCGAGCTGCGCGCCACCGCGGTGGGCCCGGATCTGTCGTGGTACCTGGTCGAGATCAAGAAGATCAATCCGCACGTCGCACCCACGGCCACCGTCGAATCGGCCGAATCCGGCGGGGCCGAGGAACCCGACGATGCCGACGATCCCGACGTCGACGAGGTGGGATTGCCGCTGTCGGCCTGACCTGGCGCGGTTGCCGGGCCTGAGATTGCCCAGAGGGTCGGGATAGCTGCGGTGGATCGCGACCCTCTGCGCAATGTCGGCCACATCTTGGTCGGCCGCATCTTGTTGGGGAACAACGGATCCCGACGTGCGTACCATGACTGTGATGGACATGTCTGAAACCATGCGTGCTGCGGTCTGGTCCGGAAACGACGCCGACCTGCGGATCGAGCAGCTTCCGGTGCCACAGCCGCAGCAGGGCGAGGCCCTGGTCAAGGTCATTGCCTGCGGGGTCTGCCACACCGACCTGCACGTGATGAAACGGGAGGTGGCGTTCCCGTCGCCGGCGGTTCTCGGCCACGAGATCTCCGGCACCGTCGTCGCCCTCGGTCCCGGCACCGCGCCGGTCCGGGGCGTCGACGTCGGTGCCAAGGTGGTCGGGGCGTTCATCATGCCGTGCGGCGAGTGTCGTCAGTGCCTGCGCGGTCGTGATGACATGTGCCTGCCCTTCTTCGCGCAGAACCGGCTCAAGGGCACCCTGTACGACGGCACCACCCGGCTGCACCGGCCCGACGGCACACCGCTGGCCATGTACTCGATGGGCGGGCTCGCCGAGTACTCGGTGGTGCCGATCAACGCGCTGGCACCGCTACTCGAGGGCATTCCCGAAGAATCGGCCGCCATCCTGGGGTGTGCGTTCTTCACCGCCTACGGCGCGGTCCATCAGACCGCGGTGCTGCAACCCGGCGAGTCGGTGGCCGTTGTCGCGATCGGCGGGGTGGGCTCCAGCATCGTCCAGTTGGCCCGCGCGGCCGGGGCGGGAACCATCATCGCCGTCGACATCAGTGATGAAAAGCTGGAAGCGGCAAAGGGCCTGGGCGCCGATCACCTGGTGAACTCGTTGACCTCCGATCCGGTGGCCGCGGTCCGCGAGTTGACCGACGGCGCCGGCGTCGACGTCGCGTTCGAAGTCCTCGGGCGCCAGCAGACCTTCGAACAGGCCGTCAAGATGCTCACCGACGGTGGCCGGATGGTCGCGGTCGGTATCGCGGCCGGTGCTGCGGCGGCCAATGTCGAGATCACCCCGTTGGTGCGGCGCGGCCTGCGGCTGATGGGGTCGTTCGGCGGCCGCACCCGGGTGGACTTGCCGGCCGTGATCGACCTCGCGGCGCAGGGCGTATTCTCGGTCGACGACACTGTCACCCGCACCTACCCACTTGACGCAGTCAGCGATGCATACGAAGCGCTGGCCCGCGGCGAGATCCGGGGTCGCGCGGTGATCACCATGAGCACCTGAGTTCGAGCACCGATCTCGGGTACTTCCTGCCGACCAGAAAGGCAACACTGCGTCATGGCTGAGTTCATCTACACGATGAAGAAGGTCCGCAAGGCGCACGGCGACAAGGTCATCCTTGACGACGTCACGCTGAACTTTCTCCCCGGAGCCAAGATCGGCGTCGTCGGACCCAACGGCGCCGGCAAGTCGAGCGTCCTGAAGATCATGGCCGGTCTCGACAAGGCCAACAACGGCGACGCCTTCCTGGCCACCGGCGCCACCGTCGGCATCCTGATGCAGGAGCCGAAGCTCGACGAGAGCAAGACCGTCCGCGAAAACGTCGAAGAAGGCGTGCCCATCAAGGGCAAACTCAAGCGGTACAACGAGGTCGCCGAGCTGATGGCCACCGACTACACCGACGAGTTGATGGATGAGATGGGCCAGCTGCAGGAGCAGCTGGACGCCGCCGATGCCTGGGATATCGACTCCCAGCTCGAGCAGGCCATGGACGCGCTGCGCTGCCCGCCGCCCGACGAACCGGTGACCCACCTCTCCGGTGGTGAGAAGCGCCGCGTCGCGCTGTGCAAGCTGCTGCTGTCCAAGCCGGACCTGCTGCTGCTCGACGAACCCACCAACCACCTCGATGCCGAGAGCGTGCTCTGGCTCGAACAGCATCTGGCGGCCTATCCGGGCGCCATCCTGGCCGTCACCCATGATCGGTACTTCCTGGACAACGTGGCCGAATGGATCCTCGAGCTCGACCGGGGCCGCGCCTACCCCTACGAGGGCAACTACTCGACCTATCTGGAGAAGAAGGCCGAGCGGCTCACCTTGCAGGGCCGCAAAGACCAGAAGCTGCAGAAGCGTCTCGTCGAAGAGCTCGCCTGGGTCCGCTCCGGGGCCAAGGCCCGGCAGGCCAAGAACAAGGCCCGCCTCGGCCGCTACGAGGAGATGGCCGCCGAAGCGGAGAAGACCCGCAAGCTCGACTTCGAGGAGATCCAGATCCCGACGGGCCCGCGGCTGGGCAACCAGGTGGTGGACGTCAGCAACCTCGACAAGGGCTTCGACGGCCGCATCCTGATCAAGGACCTGTCGTTCACGCTGCCGCGCAACGGCATCGTCGGTGTCATCGGCCCCAACGGCGTCGGCAAGACCACCCTGTTCAAGACCATCGTGGGCCTGGAAGAACCCGACAGCGGCATCGTCAAGGTCGGTGAGACGGTCAAGCTGAGCTATGTCGACCAGAACCGCGGGGGCATCGATCCCAAGAAGAACGTCTGGGAAGTGGTCTCCGACGGGCTCGACTACATCGAGGTCGGTCAGAACGAGGTGCCATCGCGGGCTTACGTCTCGGCCTTCGGCTTCAAAGGACCCGATCAGCAGAAGCCGGCCGGGGTGCTGTCCGGTGGCGAGCGCAACCGGCTGAATCTGGCGCTGACGCTCAAAGAGGGCGGCAACCTGATCCTGCTCGACGAACCCACCAACGACCTGGACGTCGAAACACTGAGTTCTCTGGAGAACGCGTTGCAGCAGTTCCCCGGGTGCGCGGTGGTCATCTCGCACGACCGGTGGTTCCTCGATCGCACGTGCACGCACATCCTGGCGTGGGAGGGCGACGACGACAACGAGGCCAAGTGGTTCTGGTTCGAAGGCAACTTCGGCGGCTACGAGGAGAACAAACTGCAACGGCTCGGTGCTGATGCCGCGCGTCCGCACCGGGTCACGCACCGACGACTCACGCGCGACTAGTGTTGGCGGCTGCGACCGTCCGACGAGGGGCGGTACGTAGCTGAGTCAGGAGCCCCGCATGACGGTGAATCCGGGAGCAGGAATCGACAGTCCGGTCGAGTGGGCCAAGCTCACCCCGGATGGCGTCGAGGCGATCAGGGACGCGTACCTGGTCACCTATCGCGGGCCGCACGGCGGGGCTCCCGCCACCGACGCCGACTCGCTCGACACCGGCGCCATGCGACGGGTCGACACCGCTGACCGGGTCCCCACCGAACTGCTGGCGGCGCACTATCACCTGGCACAACACCGCAGCCATGGTGAGACCCAGGTCGCCGCCTACAGCGCGACCGGCGCCCCCGGTTTCGGGCCGGCGTTACAGGTGGTCACCGACTACGACGGGATGCAACTCGACTCGGTCACCGTGCTGTTGCACCGTCTCGGGGTCGCCTACTCGGCGATCATGAGCCCGGTGCTGCGGGTACGGCGCACCGAGTCCGGCGACTTGATCGAGGCCACCCCGCTGGTGGAGGGAGCCGATCCCGGGCACGGCGCGGCCACCGAGGTCTGGATCCACATCCTGCTGGTTCCCTCGGTCGATCCCAAGGCGGTCGCCGAGGCCGAGCAGCTGCTGCCCCGGGTGCTGGCCGACGCCCGCCAGGTGGCCGAGGACTCGGTCTCGATGGGTTCGGCGCTGCTGGGGCTGGCCGCCGCCCTCGACAGTGACCGCCACGGCCGGTTCCCCGGCCCGGATCGCCACGACGTCGCCGAGCTGCTGCGCTGGTTGGCCGGCGGGAATTTCGTCCTGCTCGGCTACCAGCGCTGCCCGGTGCGCAACGGGCGCTCGTCGGTGGATGCCGACAGCCGTCTCGGCGTGCTGCGGCTGCGCCAGGACGTCCTGCCGCAGCTCACCCAGTCCGACGACCTGCTGGTGCTCGCGCAGGCCACCATCCCGAGCTTCCTGCGCTACGGCACGTACCCCTACATCGTCGTCGTGCGTGAACATCCCGGCGACACCGCCGTCGAGCACCGGTTCGTCGGGTTGTTCACCGGCGCCGCGATGAACGCCGACGTGTTGGACATCCCGTTGATCTCCAAGCGGGTCCGCGACGCCTTGGCTCTCGCCGAGCGCGACCCCAGCCACCCCGGACAGCTGCTCCTCGACGTCATCCAGACGGTCCCGCGCGCCGAGCTGTTCGCCCTGTCGGCCGAGGAGTTGCTCGATCTCGCGATGGCCGTGATCGATCTCGGATCGCGGCGGCGTGCCCTGCTGTTCGCGCGCGGGGATCAGCTGGGACATTTCGTGTCGTGCCTGGTGTATCTGCCCCGCGACCGCTACACCACGGTGGTGCGGCTGGCGATGCAGGAGATCCTGGTGCGCGAATTCGGCGGTGTCAGCATCGACTACGCCGCCCGCGTCAGTGAATCACCTTGGGCGCTGGTGCATTTCACCGTAAAGATGCCCGACGGTACCGACCCGCACAGCCTCGATGTCTCAGAAGCCAACGAAACCCGTATCCAGCATCTGCTGACCGAGGCGGCCCGCACCTGGGGTGACCGCCTGCAGGGCGCGGTCACCAGCGGTGCGATCGACCAGGCGCGCGCCGACCACTATTCGGGCGCGTTCTCCGAGGTGTACAAGCAGGCCGTCGACCCGGCCGAAGCCATCGCCGACATCGCGATCATCGAAGAGCTGGACGACAATTCGGTCAAGCTGGTCTTCGAGGGCACAGGTGACGGCGGCAACGCCCAGCTGAAGTGGTACCTCGGCGGGCGGTCAGCGACGTTGAGCGAGCTGCTGCCGATGCTGCAGAGCATGGGAGTGATCGTTCTCGACGAACGGCCGTTCACCGTCACCCGGCCTGACGGACTGTCGGTGTGGCTGTACCACTTCCGGATCTCGCCGCATCCCACCATCGCGCCGGCGGCGCCCGAGGAGGTCGCGGATGTCGCCGAGCGCTTCGCCGATACCGTCACCTCGGTCTGGCACGGCCGGGTCGAGATCGACCGGTTCAACGAGCTCGTCCTGCGGGCCGGATTGACCTGGCAGCAGGTCGTCATCATCCGCGCCTACGCGAAGTACCTGCGGCAGGCCGGATTCCCCTACAGCCAGTCCCACATCGAGACCGTGATCAACGGCAATCCGCTGACCGCGCGTGCCCTGGTCGAGTTGTTCGAAGCGGTCTTCGACCCGGACCTGCCGGAAGCAGACCGCTCACAGCGTGCGCAGCTGGCCGCCGCGGCGGTGGCTGCCGACATCGATGCGCTGGTCAGTCTCGACACCGACCGGGTGCTGCGCGCATTCGCGACCCTGATCCAGGCCACGCTGCGCACCAACTACTTTGTCAGCGACGAGAATTCGGCCCGCAGCAATGGTGTGCTGGCGGTGAAGCTGAACCCCGTCCTGATCGACGAGCTGCCGTTGCCGCGGCCGAAGTTCGAGATCTTCGTCTACTCGCCGCGGGTGGAAGGAGTGCACCTGCGCTTCGGTTCGGTGGCCCGCGGCGGGCTGCGCTGGTCGGACCGGCGGGAAGACTTCCGCACCGAGATCCTCGGCTTGGTCAAGGCCCAGGCGGTCAAGAACGCCGTGATCGTCCCCGTGGGCGCCAAAGGCGGCTTCGTCGTGAAGAACCCGCCGTTGGCCACCGGTGACCCGGGCGCTGATCGCGAGGCCACGCGCACCGAAGGGGTGGCCTGCTACCGGTTGTTCATCTCCGGCCTGCTCGACGTCACCGATAACGTGGAACGCAGTACGGGCGAGGTGATCCCACCCCAGCGGGTGGTCCGCCGTGACGGTGATGACGCCTATCTGGTGGTCGCGGCCGACAAGGGCACCGCCACGTTCTCCGACATCGCCAACGACGTCGCCCAGTCCTACGGATTCTGGCTGGGTGATGCCTTCGCCTCCGGCGGCTCGATCGGCTACGACCACAAGGCCATGGGCATCACCGCCAAAGGCGCGTGGGAAAGCGTCAAGCGGCACTTCCGGGAGATGGGTGTCGACACCCAGAGCGAGGACTTCACCGTCGTCGGGATCGGCGACATGAGCGGTGACGTCTTCGGCAACGGCATGCTGCTCTCCGAGCACATCCGGCTGGTGGCCGCCTTCAACCACCTGCACATCTTCCTGGACCCCGATCCCGATGCCGCGACCACCTTCGCCGAACGCCGGCGGCTGTTCGACCTGCCACGATCGGGCTGGGACGACTACGACACCTCGCTGATCTCGGCAGGTGGCGGCGTGTACAGCCGTGAGCAGAAATCGATTCCGATCAGCCCCGAGGTGCGCCAGGTGCTCGGACTCGGTGATGTCACCGAGCTGACGCCGCCGGCGCTGGTCAAGGCGATCCTGCAGGCGCCGGTGGATCTGCTGTGGAACGGCGGCATCGGCACCTACGTCAAGGCCGAGACACAATCGGACGCCGACGTCGGCGACCGGGCCAACGATCCGGTGCGGGTGAACGCAAATCAAGTGCGCGCCAAGGTGATCGGTGAAGGCGGCAACCTCGGTGTCACTTCGCTGGGCCGGGTCGAGTTCGATCTGGCCGGTGGACGCATCAACACCGATGCGCTGGACAACTCCGCCGGGGTGGACTGCTCCGACCATGAGGTCAACATCAAGATCCTGGTCGATTCACTGGTGACATTGGGTAAAGTCAGTGCCGGAGAACGCACTTCGCTGCTCGAGTCGATGACCGAGGAGGTGGGTGAGCTGGTCCTGGTCGACAACGCCGAACAGAACGACCTGCTGGGCACCAGTCGCGCCAATGCTGCCAGCCTGCTCAATGTCCACGCGCGCCAGATCAAGGAACTCGAACAGCGGCGCGGGCTCAACCGTGAGCTCGAGGCGCTGCCGTCGGACAAGGAAATCCGCAGGCGCACCGAGATCGGCATCGGGCTGACGTCGCCGGAACTGTGCACCCTGATGGCGCACGTGAAGCTCGCCCTCAAAGACGAGGTGCTGGCCAGCGACCTGCCCGATCAAGAGGTCTTCGCCGCCCGGCTGCCGGCGTATTTTCCTGCGCCACTGCGGGACAACTTCGTCCCCGAGATCCGCAACCATCAACTGCGGCGCGAGATCGTGACGACCATGCTGGTCAACGATCTGGTCGACACCAGCGGCATCAGCTTCGACTACCGCATCACCGAGGACGTGGGTGTCGGGCCGGTCGACGCGATCCGCGCCTACGCCGCCGTCGACGCGATCTTCGGCGTCGGTGAGGTGTGGCGGCGCATCCGGGCCGCCAGCCTGGAAAACGGTGTCCCGGTGCATGTCTCGGACCGGATGACGCTCGACCTGCGCCGGCTCATCGATCGCGCCGGCCGGTGGCTGTCGAACAACCGTCCCCAGCCGTTGGCTGTCGGTGCGGAGATCAACCGCTTCGCCGCGAAGGTGGCCGCACTGACGCCGCGGATGCCGGAGTGGCTGCGCGGCGCCGACAAGGCCATCGTCACCCAAGAGGCCGCCGAGTTCGCCTCCCACGG
Source organism: Mycobacterium sp. (assembly GCA_040512325.1). Lineage (GTDB taxonomy): Bacteria > Actinomycetota > Actinomycetes > Mycobacteriales > Mycobacteriaceae > Mycobacterium. The sequence continues at coordinate 41,845 of JBEVFK010000188.1, forward strand.
TGTGCCCGAGGACCTGGCGTACATGGTCTCCAGTGGTCTGTACCAGTACAGCCTGCTCGACATCATCGACGTCGCCGATATCGTCGACCGCGACGAGGTGGAGGTCGCCGACGCCTACTTCGCGCTGATGGATCACCTCGGCACCGACGGGTTGCTCACGGCGGTGTCCGGACTGCCGCGGGACGACCGGTGGCATTCGTTGGCGCGGTTGGCCATTCGCGACGACATCTACAGTTCCCTGCGCACCCTGACCTTCGATCTGCTGGCGGTCGGCGAGCCCGACGAAAGCGGCGAAGAGAAGATCGACGAGTGGCAGCACACCAACGGGTCCAGGCTGGAGCGTGCCCGTCGTACCCTCACCGAGATCTATCACGATGAGGAGCGCGATCTGGCGACGCTCTCGGTGGCCGCCCGCCAGATCCGCAACATGACACGATCCCAGGGCGCGGGTTCCAATTGAGCGCTTATGTTGCGCCGGTGACCGTGCGCTGGTCGGACATCGACATGTACCAGCACATCAACCACGCCACGATGGTCACCATCCTGGAAGAGGCCCGGGTGCCGTTCTTGAGCGAGGCATTCGGACCCACCATCACCACCACCGGGCTGCTGATCGCGGAGGTCAAGGTGTCCTACAAGGGGCAGCTGCGACTGGTCGACTCGCCGCTTCAGGTGTCCATCGTGGTGAATCGTTTGCGCGCAGTCGATTTCACGCTCGGTTATGAGGTGCGCTCGGTCCATGCCGCGCTCGATTCGAAGCCGGCCGTCATAGCAGAGACGCAATTGGCGGCGTTCGACATCGACGAGCAACGGTTGGTGCGGTTGTCGCCTGAGCATCGGGAGTATCTGGGTCGATGGGTGCGCTAGGCGGACCCCCTGGGGGGCGGGAGCGTAGCGACATGGGGGGTAGGGAAAGAGGCCTGTGGCTCACCGATCCCGCGCACCGGGCGGACCTGACGATGTTCGCCGAGCGGGCGCACCGCCTCGATGACGCGGCCGTGATCCGACTGCGGGCCCGTGCCGACGGACGCCTCGGTGCGTGGGTGGCGACCAACTTCGACGTGCTGGCAGGCCGGGCGGTCGAGGGGACCGTCCGCCCGGCCGACCTGTCCGCCGGCGCCGACGCCCTGGTGCACGGTTTGGAATCGACAGATCGGTCCGGCTTCGTCGACCCCGGGTTCGCCATGGACTCCGCCTGGCGTGGCGCCCTGCCCCCCGAGTCCGGATTCACCCACCTCGACGACGTGCCGGCCCGGGTGATGCTGGATCTGGCCCAACGCGGTGTCGCGCTGGCTCGCGAACACGGCAGCGGACAGGGCCCACCGGTGTCGCTGCTCGATCAGGAAGTGATCAGCGTCAGCGGCGCCGGCGCCACGGTCGGGATTCCGATGCGGTGCGTGTTCGCGCTGACGGCAATGCGCTTCCTGCCCCAGTCGACGGCGGGTGACGACGAATTCGCCCCGGAGTCGGTGGCGGCCGACGAAATCGTGCGGGTACGGGTGCTGCCGGCCTGGCTGCGCATCGATGCCCGGTTCGGCTCGGTGTTCCGCCGACGCGGCGACCCGGCATTGGTCTTGCGGTAGACCAGCTCAGAACGTGGAGTTCATCATCGAGTTCGCGGCCATCTCCAGATAGTCGAGCAGCGCCTTGCGGTGCGCGTCGTCCAGCGTCTGGCTGTCGACCTCGGCCACCGCGGTGTGCATGCACCGCAGCCAGGCGTCGCGTTCCAACGGTCCGATGGTGAACGGGTTGTGCCGCATCCGCAGGCGGGGATGGCCCCGCTCCTCGGAGTAGGTGCGAGGCCCACCCCAGTACTGCTCGAGAAACATCCGCAGACGTACTTCGGCGCCCGGCAGATCGTCGTCGGGATAGAGCGGTCGCAGGATCTCGTCCTCGACCACCTGCTCGTAGAACCGGGCGACGATGCGATGGAACGTTTCGGCTCCGCCGACCGCGGCGTAGAACGACTGGGGATCCTCGGGCACGGCTCCATTGTGTACTCGTCGCCGGCGGTCGGTGACCACGGCCTGGGACGTTCGGTCAGGTCACACGTTGTTCACCGGATTGACCTGCGAACACGACCGAAATTGTCGTGCAGGAGTCGCAGATCCGTGGTGGACTATCCGCGGAGGGACCAATGGCCCAGCGCAAGCGAAACCAACTGAATAGGGTTGGACACCGCGCCGCGGTGGGTCGATCCGGGTCCGCGATCGGCGCGTCACTGCACAGCGTCGAGACCGTCGCACCGCCCCCCGAGGCCAATTCGGTGTGGGGCCGGCGTCGTGTCCTGCTGCTGAACTCCACCTACGAGCCGCTGACGGCGCTACCCATGCGCCGTGCCATCGTCATGCTGCTGTGCGGCAAGGCCGACGTCGTTCACGACGACCCGTCGGGTCCGGTGATCCATTCCGCGTCCCGCACCATCGTGGTGCCTTCGGTCATCCGGCTGCGCACCTTCGTCCGGGTGCCCTATCGGGCCCGGATTCCCATGACCCGGGCGGCCCTGATGCACCGTGACCGGTTCCGCTGCGCCTACTGCGGAGCCAAGGCCGACACCGTCGACCACGTGGTGCCCCGCAGCCTCGGCGGTGAACACAGCTGGGAGAACTGCGTCGCGTGCTGTGCCAACTGCAACCATCGCAAGGCCGACAAGATGCTCTCCGAACTGGGCTGGGCGCTGCGCGTGACCCCGATGCCGCCGAAGGGCCAGCACTGGCGACTGCTGTCGACGGTCAAGGAGCTGGACCCGGCCTGGGTGCGCTATCTCGGTGAAGGTGCGGCCTAAATCGTGGCTCGGTCCGCCACCGCGATGCCGGTGGGATAAATTTGCCCCTGTGACCGAATCCGCTATTGCCCACCTCGTGATCCTGGGGGTGCCGCTGCTGTTGACCGCGCTGCTCGCCGTGTGGATCTGGCGTCGACCCGGAAAGCATCCGGCGTCGTACAAAATGTCTGAGCAGTGGACCCATGCGCCCATCCTCTGGGCGGCCACCGGTGAAGTCATCGGTGATGCGCATGGGCACGGTTCGCATGAATTGACCGTGGGAGGTGGCGCAAGTGGCAAGTGGTGAGAACCCCAGCACCGAGGTCCTCAAGCGGGAGTCGGAGAAGCTGCCGTACGGCTCGGCCCTGACCTACAGCGGACGGATCTCCGCCGTCACCGAGCCGGGTGAACTCTCGGAGCATTACCCGTTCTCCATCAAGGAGCGCGTCGAACTCGACGAGGCGCTCAAATGGGGATCCCGCGGGTCGAAGGCGCGGTTCGCGGTCTACATCGGCGACCTCGGCGCCGACACGGCGCTGACGGCGCGGGGACTGCTCGCCAAGGTGCCCACACCCGATGACGCGGTGCTCATCGCCGTGTCGCCGGACCAGAAGGCCATCGAGGTGGTCTACGGCGCAGGGCTGCAGGGCCGCGGCGCGGAGTCAGCGGCGCCGTTGGGCGTTGCGGCCGCCGCCTCGGCATTCCAGGAGGGCAACCTCATCGACGGTTTGGTCAGTGCCGTGCGTGTGATGTCGGCCGGGATCGCCCGCCCGTAGTTCTCTTTCCCGTGCGCGAGGGGGCGTGTCCCCGGCGCACACGCCGCGGTTTTCACGTAGTCGGCGCACGCTCGTCGGTCACCTGGTGTGCGTCTTGGCGGGTAGTCGTCCGCCGACTGCCAGCAGGGCCTGTACGGTCGCTCGCTGGGGGAGCAGTCGGCGCATCGCCACGCCCGTCACCACATTGGCCGCCCCGATCACGACGACGGCTTTCTTCCCCAGCGCATTCAACGCGGTCCGAACAACTTGGCCCGGCTCGGTCACCGGGAACGGTGTCTTCGTCAGATCGACGAACACTCCCCGGGCCATGTCGGTGTTGACGACACCCGGCTCCACCACGGTGACGTCGACCCCGTTCGCTCCCCATTCCGCCTGCAGCGCCTGCCCCAATGACGACAGGTAGGCCTTGGACGCCGCGTAGTTCGCCTGGTAAGGCCACGGTGTCTTGGCCGACAACGATGACACCAGCAGGACACCGCCCCGGCCCCGCGCCGCGAGCCGTCGGCCGAAACCGTGCGCGAGCTGCATCGGTCGCAGGGCGTTGAGCACGACGAGATCAGTGTGCGCGGCCACCGGGGAATCGAGGAACAGGCCGGCGTCGTGCAGGCCGGCGTTCAGCACGACCAGTCCTACGTCGACCGCTTCAGTGGCCTTCAGCACGTCGTCGACAGCGTCTTCGGTGAGCAGGTCCACACTGACCACGCGTGCCTCGATACCGTGCGAGGCGGCGAGTTCGTCCGCCAGTGCTGCCAATCGGTCAGCTCGGCGCGCAACCAGCACGAGGTTGAGCCCCCGCCCGGCGAGCTGGCGCGCGAACTCCTCACCGATGCCGGCCGAGGCTCCCGTGACGATGGCGTACGGCCCATAACGATCAGCGAAATTCGCTCCCATGCAGGCCACGTTAGGGCCGGCGAGGAGCCGGGTCTGGCGTAGGCGAGTACCCCATCGGTCAGGTGAACCAGTAGGAGTTCATGGTCGCCAGGAACTCTTTGGTGATCGGATATCCCGACCGGTCGGGGATGACGCTGTCGATGCCGCAGCGCGGGCACTGGGCCGTCTGCCTGCCGGAGCCTTCGACGATCCACTCGTCGATCTCGGCAGGGGAGAAGATCGCGCAGCAGTAGAAGCAGCCGCACACCGTGCTGGCCTCCACCGCGGCACGGTTGACGTTGCAGTGCTCGTGCGCCTCCCGGACGTCAACCGGCATCAGCGCTTTCGCTCGCGGCAACTCGTCGTCGGGACGGTCCATGGTCCGATCATCCAGGCGGGACTACTCAAGCCAGCGTGCGCTGACCACGAAATTTACTCGGTGTGTCAGCCGGGGACACGCGCGCTCGCCGGAGTCGGTCGGGTTACCCGGCGTCGAAACCGCGGGCGCGCAGCGAGCGCTCCACCCCGGCACGGCCCTCGATCACCAGGCGCCGCAGCGCGGGCGGTACCTCGCCGGACAGGAACCGGTCGGCGGCGTCGAGCCCTGCCTGACTGATGTCCCAGGACGGGTACAGCCCCACGACGACGGTCTGGGCCACCTCGCTGGAACGTCGCGCCCACACCTGGTCGATGACCTCGAAGTACCGCTCGGTGTACGGCAGCAACAGCTCGCCCTGACCCGGCCTGCTGAATCCGCCGATGATCGCCCGGCCGGTGATGTTGGCCAAGGTGTCGTCCTCGATCACCTGGGTCCAGGCGGCGTGCTTGACCTCGGCCTGCGGACGGGCCGCGGCTGCCGCGGCGGCATTGCGCCGGCCCGCAGCGGTGGGGTCGGTCTTAGCCTCGTTGTCGATGAACGGCGTCTGCACTCCGTCGGCGTCGATGTCGCCGCTGGCCGCCAGCGCGGTGACGATCCGCCAACGTAGGTCGGTGTCGATCACCAGCCCCGCCAGGTTCACCGCGGCGGGCTCGTTGTCCAGCAGCGTCGACAGCACGGCCACATGGTTGCGTGACAGCACCGAGTTGCACAGCGCGTTGACGAACGCCAGCTGATGGTCCGATCCCGGTGCCGATTCACGGGCCAGGTCCAGCAGCTGATCCGCGAACGCCGGCCAGCCGGTGGTGGTGGCCCAGCCCTGCTCGGCGTAGGCGCCGAGTGCGGTCTGTGCCTGCAACACCAACCGCTGCGCCACGCCCACCTCGGACTCGGCGTGCAGACCGCTCATCACCAGCGTGACGAAATCGCGGGCCTTCAGTTCGGCTTCGCGGGTCATCTCCCACGCCGCCGACCAGACCAGCGTCCGCGGCAAGGCCTCGGCGATGTCGGCGATCCTGGTCAACGCGGTGTCCAGGGAAATCGGATCCAGGCGCAGTGAGCAGTAGGTCAGGTCGTCGTCATTGACCAGGATCAGCTTGCCGCGCGAAACGCCTTGCAGCGCAGGAACATCGGTGGATTCGCCGTCGACGTCGAGTTCTTCCCGGTGTACCCGCACCAACTTGCCAGAATCGTCGTCGTCGTAGATGCCCACGGCCAGCCGGTGCACCCGGGTCTCTCCGGCACCCGGTGCGGCGCCGCCCTGGTTGATGGCGAAGCGGGTGAACTTGCCGTCGCTGTCGACGTCGAAGTCGGCGCGGATGGTGTTGAGCCCCGTGGTCTTGAGCCACTGACGGCCCCAGCCGGACAGGTCGCGGCCGGACGACTTCTCCAGCGCGCCGAGCAGATCACCGAACGTCGCGTTGGCGAAGGCGTGGTCGCGGAAGTAGTCGCGCAATCCGGCCAGGAACGATTCGAGACCCACGTAGGCGACGAGCTGCTTGAGCACGCTCGCGCCCTTGGCGTAGGTGATGCCGTCGAAGTTGACCTCGACGGCGTGCAGGTCCGGGATCTCGGCGGCCACCGGGTGGGTGGAGGGCAGCTGGTCCTGGCGGTAGGCCCACGACTTCTCCACGTTGGCGAACGTCGTCCACGCCTCGGTGTATTCGGTGGCTTCGGCCTGGCAGAGCACCGACGCGAAGGTGGCGAACGACTCGTTGAGCCACAGGTCATCCCACCACTGCATGGTCACCAGATCGCCGAACCACATGTGCGCCATCTCGTGGAGCACGGTCTCGGCGCGTCGTTCATACGATGCCCGGGTGACCTTGCTGCGGAACACGTAGTCCTCGAGGAAGGTCACCGCGCCCGCGTTCTCCATCGCGCCGGCATTGAACTCCGGCACGAACAGCTGGTCGTACTTGCCGAACGCGTACGGAACCCCGAAGTTCTTGTGGTAGAACGCAAATCCCTGCTTGGTCTCGGTGAAAAGTCGTTCGTCGTCCATGAACTCCGCCAGCGAGGACCGACAGAAGATGCCCAGCGGGATCTCGCCGTGCTCGTCGCTGTAGACGTCATCCCAGCGCGCATACGGCCCGGCGATCAACGCGACCAGATAGGTGCTCATGCGCGCAGTGGTGGCGAAGGTGTGGATTTTCGCACCGCTGTCGCCGTCTTCGGTGAGGCTGGTCGCGCCATTGGAGATGACCTGCCAATGCGCGGGCGCGGTCACGGTGACGTCGAACGCGGCCTTCAGGTCGGGCTGATCGAAACACGCGAACATCCGCTTGGCATCCGCCGTCTCGAACTGCGAGTACAGATACACCTCGCTGTCGACCGGATCGACGAAGCGGTGCAGCCCCTCTCCGGTGTTGGAGTACAGGCAATCGGCATCGACGACGACGACGTTGTGCTCGGCCAGACCGCGCAGCGCGATCCCGTCGGCTTCGTCGTAGCCGGAAACATCGAGGTCATGGCCGTTGAGGCTGGCGCTGCGAATGCCGGCGGCGGCGATATCGAGGACGGTGTCCGCGCCGGCGACGGCGTCGAACTCGACCGTGGTGACCGACCGGAACGTGCGCTCGCCCGGCGCTCCGTCACCGTCGGTGAGGTCCAAGGAGATGCGGTAGCTGTCGACGGTCACCAGCGCGGCGCGCTCGGCGGCCTGGTCCTGGGTCAGATTGGGAAGTGCCACGCCCGCAACACTAATCGCCAGGACGCCTGGCGCGCTCTACCGGCCGGGCATCCGGAACCCCGTCAGGCCCGGCAGCAGGCTCGATCCGGCCAGCCCGTTGAGCCCCGGTACCCCGTTGAGCCCGTTCAGTTGGTTGATGACAGTGCCGTCGGCGACCGATGCCAGCATCGACGGGCAGTACGCCTGAATGGCAATGCCCGCGAAGAAGGAGGCCATCTGCGGCGAGACCCCGTTGTTCTGCACTTCGGAGACGGTCGAGGCGAACGATTTACCGGGTTCGACCAGCATGTTGCACACCGACTTGCCGAGCGCGGTGGTGTCGGCCGCGTTGCCGTAGCCGATGCCGGAGCTGGACAGCAGACGCAGGAAGTCGGCGTTGGTGTCGGCCTGCGCCGGACCGGCGGTGAGGACCGCGGCCGCGGCCAACCCGGTAGACAGTGCGACGAGATTCTTGGTGCGATTCGACATGGAGCTCCTGACCCGAAGGGAGAGCGCCTCTGAGCACTCCGGTAACGCAGGTAACAGTGGTCTACTCCAGTAACGTCTCAGACACGGTTTGATCAAGGTTCGCACCCTATGTGTTTCATGAGTGCCCGTTGGGTCGGGGAAGTGCTTGTGGGAACACGCCACCGGTTCGGCCACGTTGTGCTGAACGGAAATCCGTCCATGGAGAGGAATCACTCATGCCAGGCAAAGACACCGGAAAAGATTCAGCAGGATTCTGGTTCGACCCGCTGTGCCCCTGGTGCTGGATCACGTCGCGCTGGATCCTCGAGGTGGAGAAGGTGCGCGATATCGATGTCGAGTTCCATGTCATGAGCCTGGCGGTGCTCAACGAGGGCCGTGATCTGCCCGAGGAGTACCAGGAGATGATGAAGAAGGCCTGGGGCCCCGTGCGGGTGGCGATCGCCGCCGAGCAGGCTCACGGCTCGGAAGTGCTGGCGCCGCTCTACACCGCGATGGGCACGTTGATCCACAACGAGGGCAACAAGGACTTCGACGACGTGATCCCCAAGGCGCTGAAGGAAGCCGGGCTGCCCGCCGAGCTTGCCGAGGCTGCGAACACCGACAAGTACGACGAGGCGTTGCGTAAGAGCCATCATGCCGGGATGGATGCGGTGGGGGAGGACGTCGGGACACCCACCATCCACGTCAACGGTGTCGCGTTCTTCGGGCCGGTGCTCTCCCGGATCCCACGCGGCGAAGAAGCCGGAAAGCTGTGGGACGCCTCGGTGACGTTCGCGTCCTACCCGCACTTCTGGGAACTCAAGCGCAGCCGCACCGAAAGTCCGGAATTCGACTGACCCTGTCGTACGGTACGACCATGACGCCTGCCGAGATGCTCGATGTCGCCGTCGCCGAGGCGCGAAAAGGTCTGTCGCAGGGCGGGATACCGATCGGTGCCGCATTGTTCACCGGCGATGGCGTCCTGTTGGGCAGCGGCCACAACCGCCGCGTGCAGGACGATGACCCGTCCATCCACGCTGAGACAGCGGCGTTCCGCGCAGCCGGGCGGCAACGTGATTACCGATCGACGGTGATGGTGACGACGTTGTCGCCGTGCTGGTACTGCAGCGGTTTGGTCCGCCAGTTCAACATCGGCGCGGTGGTGATCGGCGAGAGCCGGACTTTCAGCGGCGGGCATGGCTGGCTGGCCGAGAACGGCGTGTCGGTCACGCTGCTCGACGATGACCGCTGCGTCGCGCTGATGACGGACTTCATCGCCGCGAACCCGGTGTTGTGGAACGAGGACATCGGCGTCAGCGACTGACCTGCCCCAGAACGGAAACTGCGGGTACGAGCGCCGGACACTGTGGTCCGACGCCCGTACCCGCAGTGCCTGCTTGTACGGAGCTGGTGCTGGCTCAGGTAGCGGGAGTGGGGGCGGGGTCGCCGTTGTCGCCCGCCTTGCCGCTGGCGCCGCCGAGGCCGCCGGAGCCACCGGCACCGCCGAGGCCACCTTCGCCGGATTCCTCATCCGCGTCGCCGCCATTGCCGCCATTGCCGCCTCGGCCGAGGGTGATGCCGCCGGAGCCGCCCTTGCCGCCGTTGCCGCCGGTAGCGGAGCCGGTGCCTTCGGACTCGTCGTCCACGCCGCCGTAGCCGCCGGTGCCGCCCTTGCCGCCGCCGTTGATGATCGGGATCAAGCCGCCGGAGCCGCCGGCGCCGCCGTCGCCACCGAGGGCCTCGCCGTCATCGACAAACGCATCGCCGCCGTCGCCGCCGTCGCCGCCTGCGCCACCATCGCTGGTGCCGCCGCGGCCACCGTTGCCGCCGATGGCATCGGCATCTTCGTAGGCATCGCCGAAGCCGCCCACGCCGCCCTTGCCGCCCTTGCCGATGGAGCTGCCGCCGCCGGCGCCGCCGGTGCCGCCCGCGGCGGTGGTGCCCTCGGAGTAGGACTCGCCCTCGCCGCCTTCGCCACCCGTACCGCCGTTGCCGAAGGTCGAGGTGCCACCGGTGCCGCCGACGCCGCCTTCGGCGTCGCCTTCGTCGGACACGGCATATCCGCCGGTACCGCCGGTGCCGGCCTTGCCGGACCAGAAGCCGCTGTTGCCGCCCTTGCCGCCGTTGCCGCCGAGGGCGAACGTGTTCTCCGGATCCTCGTCGACAGTTTCGTTTATGTCCCAGCCGCCCTGGCCACCGGCGCCACCGTTGCCGAAGATCCAGCCGCCGGAGCCGCCCTGGCCGCCGTCGCCGGCGAGATCGACGGGGATCCCGTCTTCGTCGTAGGTGGCGTCAGTGCCGACGCCGCCGATGCCACCGTTGCCGAACAGGATCGCGTTGCCGCCCTTGCCGCCGTTGGCGCCGTTGCCGCCGTTGCCCCAGAGGAAGCCGCCGTTGCCGCCGTTGCAGGCAGAGCCTTCGCAGTCTTCGGCGGCGTCGAGGCCGTTACC
>JBEVFK010000189.1:0-19533 GCA_040512325.1 Mycobacterium sp.
GCATTGAGCAGTTCGGTCATGATGTCGTCGGTCGGATGCTTGGTGCGCCAGTCGACGAACTCGGCGAAAACCTCACCGGTGGCGAAGCTTTCCATCCGTTCGGTCTTCAGGGTGGCTTCGCCGTGGTCGACGACATTCTTCTGATCGGCCTCGGGGATTCCGAGAAGCATGCCGATGACCCGCATCGGCATCTCGGCGCCGAGATCGTGCACGAAGTCGAATCGGCCGGTGTCGGCACACGCGTCCAGGCACTGTGCGGTGAACTCGCGGATGCGCGGCTCCAAGGCCAGGATCTTGCGCGGGGTGAACAATCGCGACAGCAGGTTGCGGTGGATGTTGTGAATCGGTGGATCCTCGAATATCAGTGTGCCCGAGGGGATTTCCATGCCGGACTTGATGATCTCGAGGACGGCGCCCCGCGCTGAGCTGAAGGTCGCGTGGTCGAACGCCGCCTTGTTGACGTCGTCGAAGCGGCTCACCGCGTAGAAGTCGTGCTCCGGGTTGTAGTACAGCGGTGCTTCTTCGCGAATCCGCGCGAACATCGGATACGGATCGGCATTGAGTTCCAGGTCGTACGGGTCATACCGCACGTCTGACGTGGTGCTGGCGGTAATGGTCTCGCCCCTATCGCTCGGCCGGTGCGGACAGCGCGGTGAATTCGATGTTGATCTCGGTCAACCCGCGCAGGATGAACGTCGGCTCGTAGTTGAACTGCCGAGCCCCCGCCGGCCCGTGTTTCTCCTCGGAGATCCCGATGTCGGTCATCCGGTCGAGGACCCGCTCGATCGACACCCGGCCTTCGACCCGCGCGAGTGGACCGCCGGGGCAGGAATGGGCGCCGCGCCCGAAGGCGAGGTGCTCACGCACATTGGCGCGATCGATGTCGAACTCGTGCGGATCGTCGAACTGGCGTGGATCGCGGTTGATCGCACCGGGGTTCACCATCACGATGGTCCCGGCCGGAATGTCCACGTCGCCCAGCACGGTGTCCTTCTTGGCGAGCCGGAACGCGCTCTTGACGGGGCTTTCCATCCGCAGGATCTCTTCGACGAAGTTGGGGATGCGGCTGCGGTCCTGGCGGAGTCGTTCCACCACGTCGGGGCGTTCCGCCAGCAGCCGGATGGCGGCGCTCAACAGCTTGGTGGTGGTCTCCTGGCCGGCGGCGAAGAGGAAGGTGGCGCTCTTGGCGACGTCCTCGACCTCCGGGGTGTCGCCTTCGGGATACTTCGCGGTAGCCAAGCCGGTCAGCACATCGTCGCGCGGCGTCTTGCGGCGGTCTTCGAGGTAGTTGCAAAATTTCTCGTCGAGCCATGCCAGCGGGTTGTGCGCCAGTTCCTCGTGCTCCAGCGAGCCGATGTTGGCGCCCGGCTGCGGGGCGCCGAGCACCTCGCGGAAGACCTGATGATCTTCTTCGGGAACTCCCAGCAGGTCGGCGATCACCAGCAGCGAGAACGGTTTGGCGTAGTCCTTGAGGAACTCGCTCTTGCCTCGAGAACCAGGCGAGCCGACGATTTCGTCGAGCTGCTGATCGGCCAGCCGCCACATGAACTCCTCGTTCTCCTTGAGCCGCTTGGGCGTCAGGAGACGGTTCAGCAGCGACCGGGCCCGGGTGTGGGTGGGCGGATCCATCGTGACCATGTGCTCGCTCATGGGCATTCCGGCGCGATGCGCTTCGATCTGCTCGCTGATGTCGTTGCCTTCAGGGGTGAACGGCAGCGGCGGGAAGGGTCCACCGACGGCGATACACGACGAGTACAGCTCAGCGTCCTTGTAGACGACGCTGGCCTCCTTGTGCCCGGTGACCGCGACGACGTCGTAGTTGGAGGTCCGCAGAACCGGGCACTTCGAGCGCAGATGGTCGAAATAGGGGTACGGGTCGGGTACCAGCGACTGATCGGAGAAAAAGTCGATGGAGTCGTAATCGGCTGACGATGTCAAGGAAGTCTCCTGAAGGGGCTGACAGGTGCTGAGCACCTGCTTAGCATGTGGTCTGGCACACGGTCAAGGATCGGGACTGTAGCGATACGATGGCGGCCGACGTAAAGGCAGGTAGGCAGTGTTTGGAGAGCGCAGTGGCATCACCTCGTAGGTTGGGTGCCCCCGACGCGAAAAACCGGACGGTCCTGCTGGACGCAGCCGAAGAACTGATGCGCGACGAGGGGTACGCCGCGGTCACGTCGCGCCGGATCGCCGACAAAGCGGGCCTGAAACCCCAACTCGTGCATTACTACTTCCGCACCATGGACGACTTGTTCATGGAACTGTTCCGGCGCGGTGCCGAGAAGATCCTCGCTTATCACGAACGGGCCTTGAGTTCACCGCAGCCGCTGTGGGCACTGTGGGAGCTCAACACCGACGCCGCGGGCACTGCGTTGACCATGGAGTTCATCGCGCTGGCCAACCACCGCAAGGCGCTGCGCGCGGAGATCGCCCGCTATGCCGAACTTTTCCGCAAGGAACAGATCAAGGCGCTGACCAGCGCGATGTCGCGCTACGAGATTCCGTTCGACGAGTTCTCGCCCACGGTGCTGATGGTGCTGATGACGGGTGCGACGCAGGCGCTCGTCCAGGAGCAGATGCTCGACATGACCACCGGTCACGAGGAGACCTTGCGCTTCGCCGAGAAGTGGCTGACCTACCTGGAAGGCGAACGGCAGCCCTCGGCGGTCACCCGGCGGTCGCGCTAACCCCGAGCGCGGTTCATCACCTTGTCGGCCGCCGCCCAGTGTTCGTCGGACACCCACAGCCGGGCGAAGGCGTTGATCGCCTCGGTGGCGCCCGCGCCGCCCATCACCCGCTTGATCTCACCGGCAGGCTTGTTGGTCAGCGACCGGGCCAGGGCCCGCCACTGCTCGTCGAAGGCGTCGCGGGGGACCACCTGATCCACCAGGCCGATCCGCTCCGCTTCGGCGGCGACGAGGATCCGGCCGCTGCCGGCGAGCATCAGCGCCCGGCCCCGGCCGACCAGTTCGGCGAGGCGTTCGGCCCCACCCCAGGCGGGCATGATCCCCAGCGTCACCTGGTTGAAACCGATCTTGATGTCATCGGCGGCGATCCGGATGTCGGCGGCTACTGCGACCTCGGCGCCGCCACCCAGCGCGTGGCCGTTCAACGCGGCGATCACCGGGGCGGGAAAGGCCGCGATCCGGTCGCACACCGAGCGCATCCGCTCCGCCATCGCAGCGGCGGCTTCTTCGGTACGCAGCAGGGCCAGCTCTTTGAGATCGCCGCCGGAGACGAACGCACGATCGCCGCCGCCACGGATCACCAGTGCCAGGGCGCCCTTGGCGCGATCCAGCGCGTCGTCGAGTTGGTCCATCGTGAGGGGGGCGATGGCGTTGCGGGCCTCGGGGCGGTTGATCGTGATGACCGCCAGACCGTTCTCCAGTTCGAGCTCAACCACTCGTTCTCCCAAGTTGATATTGGCATTCTCCAATTGGGAGAATAACATCGCGTCGATGCGTGAGATCCCCGCCGAACTGCGCGAAACGTACCTGACCCAGGGCTGGTGGACCCCCGACACGCTCGGCGATCTGCTCGCCACGGGGCTGGCCGGCGCACCGGGTGCGGAGTTCCGCGTGCATTCGGCGGTCCGCCCGTATCGGGGCACTTTCGCCGATGTCGAGCTCACCGCCCGCCGCCTCGCGGCCGGGCTGCGCGACCGCGGCGTCGGCCCCGGCGACGTCGTGGCGATGCAACTGCCGAACTGGATGGAGGCGGCCGCCACGTTCTGGGCCTCCGCCCTGATCGGCGCGGTGGTGGTGCCCATCGTGCACTTCTACGGCCGCAAGGAACTGACGCACATCTTCGCCGATGCTCGGCCCCGGGTCTTCATCACCGCAGAGCGCTTCGGCCGGCTGGAGTTCGATGCGGAGTTCTCGGCGCACGTGCCGATTGTGGGCGTGGTGGCCGATGGGTCGACGATGCGGGGTGAGGGACGAGCCCCGCTGAGGAGCCGGACAGACGGACCGAGCGATTTCGACGATCTGCTCGCCGACGAACCGTTGCGGGGCGTGATCGGCGGCGATCCTGCCCGTCCGGCGCTGATCGCCTACACCTCGGGCACCACCAGTGCGCCCAAAGGTGTGGTGCACAGCCACTACAGCCTGGTGCGGGAAACCCATCAATTGGCCGCCCTCTATCCCGCCGACCGGGGTGCGCAGTTGACCGCGGCGCCCGTCGGCCACTTCATCGGCATGCTCAACGCTCTCCTGATCCCCGTGCTCGACGGCGCGTCCATCCAGCTGGCCGATGTCTGGGACCCCGCGCAGGTGCTCGCGCTGATGGACTCCGACGGGCTCAGCGTGGGCGGCGGGGCCACGTATTTCATCACCAGCCTGATCGATCACCCCGACTTCCGGCCCGGGCACCTGGCGGGCATGAAGTACGCAGGCCTGGGCGGATCGTCGGTTCCCGCCGCAGTCACCCGGCGGCTGGCTGATCTGGGTGTCGTCGTCTATCGCTCGTACGGCAGCACCGAGCATCCGTCCATCACCGGTTCGCACCACAGTGCGCCGGAAGACAAGCGACTGTTCACCGACGGGTGTGTGCTGCCCGGGGTGGAGATGCGGCTGGCCGACGATGGCGAGATCCTGTCCCGGGGGCCGGACCTGTGTCTCGGTTACACCGATGATGCCTTGACGGCCAAGGCTTTTGACGACGACGGCTGGTATCACACTGGTGACATCGGCGTCCTCGACGAGGACGGCTACCTGACGATCACCGACCGCAAATCCGACATCATCATCCGTGGCGGCGAGAACATCAGCGCGCTCGAGGTCGAGGACGTGCTGCTGACGCTGGCCGGTGTCGCCGAGGTCGTTGTGGTGGCCGTGCCGGATGAGCGGATGGGGGAGCGGGCTGCCGCGGTGGTGCGGATGCAGCCGGGTCATCCGGTGCCTGCGCTCGATGAGCTGCAAACCCATCTGGCGGCGTGTGGGCTGGCCCGGCAGAAGTGGCCCGAACAGGTGCATGCGGTGAGCGACTTTCCGCGGACTCCGAGCGGCAAGGTGCAGAAGTTCGTCGTGCGCAGGCAGGTGCGCGAGTCCCGAGTGGCGCAGATCTGACCCCCGGGAACGATTGCCACTAGGCCACTATGAGAATATGATTCTCAAAAGCTGGAAAGGAGCATTTCATGGGCCAACTCTCGCATCGGGTCGATATCCCGTTTCCGCTTTTCGACGCGGACAACCATCTCTATGAGCCGCCGGAGGCGCTGACCAAATTCCTGCCCAAGGAGTACAAGGACGTCGTCCAGTACGTAGAGATCAACGGGCGCACCAAGATCGCGCTCAAGGGCCATATCAGTAACTACATCCCCAACCCCACCTTCTCGGTGGTCGCCAAACCGGGTGCGTGGGAGGAGTACTTCAAGTTCGGCAACCCGGACGGGAAGAGCAAGCGTGAGCTCTTCGGCGAGCCGATGAAAGCCATTCCGGCATTCTTCGAGCCCGCTCCCCGCCTGGAGAAGATGAACGAGCTCGGTCTCGACCGCTCGCTGATGTTCCCCACGCTGGCCAGCCTCATCGAGGAACGGCTCAGTGACGACCCGATCGCCATCCACGTCATCGTGCACGCCCTCAATGAATGGCTGCACGAAGTCTGGGGGTTCAATTACAAGAACCGCATCTTCACCACCCCGGTGATCACGCTCCCCATCGTCGAGAAGGCGATCGAGGAGCTGGACTGGGCGGTCAAGCGCGGTGCCCGCGCCATTCTGATCCGCCCGGCGCCGGTGCCGGGATTCCGCGGACCGCGGTCGTTCGCGCTGCCTGAGTTCGACCCGTTCTGGCAGAAGTGCGTCGAGTACGACGTGTTCGTCGGCATGCACTCCAGTGACAGCGGCTACTCGCGCTACACCTCCGAGTGGGACGGCGGCGCTCAGGAAATGCTGCCGTTCCAGACCAACGCCATGTCGATCCTCAATGAGTGGCGTCCGATTCAGGATGCGGTGGCCTCGTGGGTGATTCACGGTGCGCTGTTCCGCTTCCCGACGCTGAAGGTCGGCATCGTCGAGGCCGGGTCCAAGTGGATGTTCCCGCTGTTGGACTCCATGGCCGAGGTCTACAAGAAGGCCCCCGAAGCCTTCGCCGGCAACCCGATGGAAGAGATCAAGAACCGGATCTACGTCAGCCCGTTCTACGAAGAGGGCATCGACGATCTGATCAACCTGATCGGCGTGGAGCAGGTGCTCTACGGCTCCGACTGGCCGCACCCGGAGGGGCTCGCCGAGCCCACCCATTACGTGACCGCGCTCGAACACCTCTCCATGGAGGACCAGGCAAAGATCATGGGCGGCAACCTCAGTCGCCTCGTCACGTTGTGACGCTCTTGCTGTGAGCTACCAGCCTCGCTGGCAGACCATCCCCGAGATGGTCCTCAGTGTCGGCGACCGCTTCGGTGATGCCGAAGCGGTCGTCGACGGCGATCTGCGGTTGACGTATGTCCAACTGGTAGAGCGGGTTCGCCGGGCCGCCGGAGCGGTCGCGGATCTAGGCGTCGACAAGGGTGACCGGATCGCGATCTGGGCACCCAACTCGGCGCACTGGCTCATCGCTGCCTTCGGCGCGGTGACCGCAGGCGCGGTGGTGGTCCCGGTGAACACCCGATTCAAGGCCGACGAAGCCGGCGACATCATCTCGCGCAGCGGCGCCAAAGCTGTGCTGGTCGAAAAGGGTTTCCTCGGACAGGATTTCGCAGTGCCGGCGGGGGTGCCCGCCATCGATCTGAAGTCCGGTTTCCTCGAGCAGGGGCAACCGTTCGCCCGTGAGGTCAGCGGTTCGGACGTCGCCGACATCATCTACACCTCCGGCACCACGGGGCGGCCCAAGGGTGTGATGATGAATCACGCTCAGACGCTGAGGCTGTACGAAGAGTGGTGTGATCTCGCCGACCTGCGTGAGGGTGACCGGTACCTGATCGTCAATCCGTTCTTCCACACCTTCGGCTACAAAGCCGGGTGCGTCGCGTCGCTGATCCGTGGCGCGACCATCCTGCCCGTACCCGTGTTCGATGTGGAGCGTGTCGTGGAACTCATTGCTGCGGAACGGGTCACGATGCTGCCCGGGCCGCCCACGCTCTACCACTCGCTGCTGGCGATACCGGACAAGACCAAGCTGGAGACGTTGCGCGCCGGCGTCACCGGCGCCTCCGACATCCCGGTGGAGCTGATCCGCCGGGTGCACGAGGAATTGCCGTTCCAGACGCTGGCCACCGGCTACGGACTCACCGAATGCGGCACCGCCACGCTGTCGCGGCCGGGGGATTCTTTCACCGACATCGCCACCACGGTGGGAACGCCGTGTGATGGTGTCGAAGTGCTGCTCGCCGACGACGCGGAGGTCCTGGTTCGTGGCTACAGCGTGATGCAGGGCTACCTCGATGACCCCGCGGCCACGGCCGAGGCGATCGACAGCGATGGCTGGCTGCACACGGGAGATCTCGGCGCCTTCACCGATACGGGACACCTGCAGATCATCGGCCGCAAGAAAGACATGTTCATCGTGGGCGGTTTCAACGCCTACCCCGCCGAGATCGAGGGTTTTCTGCTCGAGCACCCGGCCGTCGCCCAGGCCGCGGTGATCGGGGTGCCGGATGACCGCCTGGGTCAGGTGGGGCGGGCCTTCGTGGTGTGCAAAGACGTTCTGAAAGACGAGAATGCACAGGTGACCGAGACTGAGCTGATTGCCTGGAGCAAAGACCGGATGGCGGGGTACAAAGTGCCACGTTCGATCGTCTTCCTCGACGAGTTCCCTCTGAACGCCACCGGAAAGGTGATGAAGGACCAGCTCCGGTGAATCTCTCCGATGTCTATCAACATCATTCGCTGGTGATCGCGTCGGATTACCGGATCCCGGACCCGTCGAAAGTCGGGCCACTGCTGCAGCGCCGCAAGGATGCACTCGCCCAGATGGGCGCACACCACGTGCTGGTCTACCGGTCCACCCAGGACCACGGCCGCGTCCTGGTGATGATCGGTATCCACAATCGCGAGCCCGTTGAGGACATCATGCGGTCAGGGGTTTTCTTCGACTGGTTCGATGCTGCCGGCGTGGAGGACATCCCCGCGGTGTTCGCCGGTGAGATCGTGGAGCGCTTCGACATGACCGATCCGGCGGAGGGTCTGCTGCCGCCAGGGGTGGTGGTCTCGACCATCGTCTCCGTCGACGACATCGAGGTGTTGGTCGCCGAACTGCACCGTGCGGAGACTCGGTTCAAGGCAGCGGGCATCCGGAAGATCTGGGTGTTCCACGCCTTCGACGATTCCCAGGAAGTGCTGATCCTGCAGGAGGTCGAGAGCGAAGACAGCGCCCGGCGGTGGATCGAGCATCCCGACGCCGCCGCCGCGTGGATGGCCGGCGCCGGCATCGGGGTTTATCCGCCGCTGTTCGTCGGCGAGTTCGACAGCATGGTGCGCGTCGACTCCCTCGGCGACGCCGACAGGGCGAACTGACGGAGCTGCTCGATGTATGTCTGCCTGTGCGTCGGTATCACCAGTCACGCGGTGGTCGACGCAGTGGCAGCAGGGGCGACGACGTGCAATGAGGTGGCCGCGACATGCGGCGCAGGATCGGATTGTGGCCGGTGCAGGAAGTCGATTCGCGCGATCATCGAGGCCGCCGCCACGCAGTCGGACCGGTTCGACCGCCAGTCCGGTTCGACCGCTAGACCGGTTTGAACTCCGAGATCAGCCACTTGCCGTCGACCTTGGTCAGGCTGATCAGCACGCTGCTGTTGGCCAGTTCCGGGTCGGGGCGTTCAGCGCTCAAGGTGGTCTGGTTGACGAACGCCAAGACGGTCGCCCTGTCGGGATGAATTTCAGAGACCGCAGCACGGACCACCGTCGCCGTGGTTTCCACCTGCTTCTCGGCTGCGGCCGGACGCACGATCTGATCGGTGAATTGGGAGTAGTACGTGAGGAATTCGCCGGTCAGGTGCGACTTGGCGGCATCGAGGTCGGTGTCCAACGTATCCGGTGCATAGGTCAGCAGCGCGACGGTGCCGTCCTTGGCGGCCTGCAGCGCGGATTCTGCGGCTGCGGGTCCGGCCTGCTGGTTCGGGCGGTACTGCGAGAAGTACAACCAGGCAGTCACCGAGGCCGCGGCGACGAGAAGGACCCCGAGTACCGCGAGAGCCACTGTGGCAGACGGTGACCGCCGCTTCTTGACAGGCAGCGCGGCACTGTCTTCGGCTGCACTGTCGTCGGCAGCCGGGTCGGCGTCGGTGGTGTCCGCATCGCTGGTGGCCGAATCAGCGGTCTCGGCGTCAGCGGTCTCGCCCCGTTCGGCGTCTGCGACGACACTGTCGTCGGCGGTGATGTCGCCGTCTTTGATGTCGACCTCATCGGGGTGAGTTGTCTGGTCTGTGCTCACGGTACGAACTCGACTTTCGACATCTTGATCTGATCGTCCACCTTGTTGACCGTGACGCTGAGGCGCCAGATCCGCGGATTGGGTTGCTTGCTCACTGAATTGGCCACCTGAGAGGTCGCCGCCACCAGAACCACTGCCGAGTCGTCGGTCATCGAGTCGACCGCCGTGGCGCTCACCGACGCGGTGGTGACCACCTGGGATTCCTGCATCACCGTGAGAAAGTCTTTGGTGCTGCTGGCGAAGTCGTCGTGGAACTCGCCGGTGGTGCCGTCGACAACCCGCTGGATGTCGGCTTGGGCGTTGTTGAAGTCCAACGACATCAGGTTCACCACACCCTGTTGCGCTGCGGCGGCGTACTGGCTCTGTTGTTCGTGGATTCTGTTGACCTCGCGGTCCTGCCAGACCAGGTACCCGCTGCCGGCCACCAGAGCCAGCAGCGCGGTGACCGCGGCGGCGATGCCGCCGGCCTTCCAGGCCAATGCGCGCTGGCCGGCGCGAGGAGCGTCGTCGTCCAGGTCGTCCAGGTCGTCGTCGTCTAGGTCGTCGTCTAGGTCGTCATCGTCTAGGTCGTCGTCATCAACGTCGTCGACTCCGAGAGGGGCCTCGTCGTCGAGAGGGGCGTCGTCGCCGAGAGGGGCGTCGTCGCCGAGCGGCGCGTCGTCGGTGGTCTCCACGCGCACGGGCGCGGCGGCGCGGCGGTCTCGCAGTTCCTGTGCGCGGGTGCGGGCGGCGGCGGCGATCGCCTCGGCCTCGGCGGCCTCGTTCTCGGCTTCTTCGGCTTCACGCAGTGCGGCGACCGAACTGTCGGAGCGGGTGTCACTCATCGGGTAGTCACACAGTCCACGGGCTGGTCGACGACACCGGCGAGCTCTGGGCACCGACGGCTGCCACGGCGAGTTGTTGCTCGCTGGTCGGCATCTTTACCTCCTGGCTCGCCCGGGTTGGACGAGAATGACGTTACTCTTCTCCGCTGAAGATGAACCTTATCGCACCCGGCAAGCGACTCAAAAATGCCGCCTATCTGCGGAAATGACATTTCCGTTTTCGGCCGCTCGCTTGTGGTCGTCGCATTTAGTGGAGCTGTCCCCGTCGCAGGCCTGCCGCGCCGATGTGTGCTGCGTCACGAGGATGGCGTGGTCACCGGCGAATGTCAAGAACGTTGCCCCCGGATGGAAGCAAGCAGGAAACGCAAACGCCGGCTGCCCGAGCTGGGCTCGGACAGCCGGCGTCCTGTCAGGCTGTCGGTATCAGACGGTGTGCTCGTCGGCGACGGTCAAGGCGGCATCGAGGATGCGCAGCCCTTCGGTCACCTCGTCGTCGCTGATGTTGCAGGCGGGCACCGCATGAATACGGTTGAAGTTCGCGAACGGCAACAACCCACCCGATTTGCACGCTGCAATGACGGCGTTCATGGCGGGACTCGAGCCGCCATAGGGTGCCAGCGGCTCGCGGGTCTGCTGATTGGCCACCAGTTCCAGCGCCCAGAACACTCCGAGTCCCCGGGCCTCGCCGACGGACGGATGTCGCTGGGCCAGCGCGTGCAGCCCGGGTCCGAGCACGTCGGCGCCGATGCGCTTGGCGTTGGCGACCATGCCCTCGTCCTCCATCGCATTGATGGTGGCCACCGCGGCGGCACAGGCCAGCGGATGGCCGGAGTAGGTCAGGCCACCCGGATAGGCCCGGTCGGCGAACGTCGCGGCGATCTTCTCGCTGATCGCGACACCGCCGAGCGGAACGTAACCGGAGGTGACGCCCTTGGCGAAGGTGATGAGATCTGGCGTCACATCGAAGTTCTGGATGGCGAACCACTCGCCGGTGCGGCCGAAGCCGGCCATCACCTCATCGGCGATGAACACGATGCCGTACTTGTCGCAGATCTCCCGGACGCCGGCCATATAGCCGGGCGGCGGGACCATGATGCCGGCGGTTCCCGGCACGGACTCCAGGATGATCGCCGCGAACGAGGTCGGGCCCTCGTGCTGAATCAGGCGCTCCAGATACTCCAGCGCCCGCTCGGATTCCTGCTGTTCATTCTCCGCGTAGAACGACGAGCGATACAGGAACGGTCCGTTGAAGTGCACGACGCCGCTGCTCGCGTAGTCGTTGGGGTAGCGGCGGGGATCGCCCGTCAGGTTGATCGCGGTGTCGGTACCGCCGTGGTAACTGCGGTAGCGCGAGAGCACCTTGTATCGGCCGGTGTGCAGCCGCGCCATCCGCACAGCGTGCTCGACGGCATCAGCACCGGCGTTGGTGAAGAACACCCGGTTGAGGTCGCCCGGGGTGCGCTCGGCGATCAGCCGGGCTGCCTCTGACCGCGCCGCATTGACGTGCTGGGGCGCGACCGTGCACAGCTTGGCCGCCTGTTCGGCGATGGCGGCGATCACCTTCGGGTGCTGATGGCCGATGTTGGTGAACACCAGCTGTCCCGAGAAGTCCAGCAGTTTGTTGCCGTCGCCGTCCCAGACGTACTGGCCCTCGGAGGCCACGATGGTCATCGGCTTGATCTGCGCCTGCGCCGACCACGAGTGGAAGACGTGTTGGCGGTCGAGTTCGTAGGCACGGGCGCCTTCGGCGAGGGCGGTGTCCAGGTCCTGGCCCGAAGGCAGTAGTTCTGATTTCACAGAAGTCATGTCTCTATCTTGCTCTGGCTAGTTGTTCTGCGGGAAACCGAGGTTGATGCCACCGTGGCTGGGGTCGAGCCAGCGGGTGGTGACCACCTTGCCGCGGGTGAAGAAGTGCACGCCTTCGGCGCCGTGGGCATGGGTGTCGCCGAACAGCGAGCTCTTCCAGCCGCCGAAGCTGTAGTACGCGGTGGGCACCGGGATCGGCACGTTGATGCCGACCATGCCGACCTCGACCTCGTTCTGGAACCGCCGCGCCGCGCCGCCGTCATTGGTGAAGATCGCGGTGCCGTTGCCATAGGGGTTGTCGTTGATCAGGGCCAGCGCGTCGTCGTAGGAGTCCACGCGAACCACCGAGAGCACCGGGCCGAAGATCTCGTCGGTGTAGATGCTCATCTCCGGTGTCACGTTGTCGATCAGGGTGGGGCCCAGCCAGAAACCGTCCTGCCCACCGTCGGCGGCGACAGTGCGGCCGTCGACCACGATGGTGGCCCCGTCGGCCTCACCGGCGTCGATGTAGGACGCCACCTTGTCGCGGTGAGCCTTGGTGACCAGCGGGCCCATATCGGAGTCCTTGGTGCCGTCACCGGTCTTGAGGGTGTGGGCGCGCTCGGCGATCTTGGCGACGAGCTCGTCGGCGATGGGGCCGACGGCGACACACGCGGAGATGGCCATGCAGCGCTCGCCGGCCGAGCCGAAGCCGGCGTTGATCATCGCGTCGGCAGCCAGGTCGAGGTCCGCGTCCGGGAGGATAACCGCGTGGTTCTTGGCGCCGCCAAGGGCTTGCACGCGCTTGCCGTGGGCGGTGCCGGTGGCATAGACGTACTGCGCGATGGGGGTGGACCCGACGAAGCTGATGGACTTGACCTTGTTGTTGGTCAGCAGTTCGTCGACGGCCACCTTGTCGCCCTGCAGGACGTTGAACACGCCTTCCGGGAGGCCGGCCTCGGTCCACAGCTCGGCGATCCACAGTGCGGCCGAGGGGTCCTTCTCCGACGGCTTGAGCACAACGGTGTTTCCGGTGGCAATGGCGATGGGGAAGAACCACATGGGCACCATGGCGGGGAAGTTGAACGGGCTGATGATGCCGACCACACCGAGGGGCTGGCGGATCGAGGCGACGTCGACGTTGGTCGAGGCGTTCTCCGTCATCCCGCCCTTGAGCAGATGGGCAATGCCGCAAGCGAATTCGACAACTTCCTGACCTCGGCTGACTTCGCCGAGGGCGTCGGAGAGCACCTTGCCGTGCTCGGCGGTGATGAGCGCGGCCAGCTCGCCCTTGCGGGCGTTGAGCAGCTCACGGAAGTTGAACAGGATGGTGGTGCGCTTGGCCAGCGAGGTGTCGCGCCAGGCGGGGAACGCCGCGGCGGCGGCATCGATGACCGCGCGGGCATCCTCGACATCTGCGAGCGCCAGCGCTCCGGTGACTTCGCCGGTCGCCGGATTCGTCACCGGGGCGGTGCGGTCGCCGGACCCGGGGAATCGCTTCCCGTTCAACCAGTGGCCGATGGTGCCGACCTTCTTCGAAGTTCCGGTGGCGGGGAGCGTCGCAGTCACAGCTGTCCTGTCTGTCGGAGAAACGTTTCCTCCAGTGTGGGCGGCAGCGGCCGGCGCGCTGGGCGACAACTTGTATGGATTGCGGGTCAAGAACTTACGATGTGTCGGTGAACCTGACCATCCGTCAGATCCTCGGGCTGCCGGTGCTGACGGCAGGAGCTCCCGAGGTGATCGGCGGTGTCCAGAGCCCGGACGCCCTGGACCGGCCGGTGCGCTGGGTCCATGCCAGCGATCTGCCCGACCTGTCCAACCTGTTGGAAGGCGGGGAGTTGGTGCTCACCACCGGCGCGGCACTGGCCGATCCGCACACCCGAGATCAGTACCTGCCGCGGCTGGCCGCCGCCGGCGCGGTGGCCGTCATCGTGGAACTGGGCCTGCACATCACCGAGATTCCCGCCAGCGTGCTGGCGCACCGTGACACGTTCCCCCTACCGCTGGTGGTGCTCCACCACGAGGTCCGCTTTGTCGAGGTCACCGAGGAAGTGCACCGCCGCATCGTCGCCGAGCAGTACGCCGAAGTGGACTACGCCCGTCGGGTGCACGAATCCTTCACCACGTTGAGCATGCGTCGGGCTGGGGTGGAGGAGATCGTGGCCGCCGCCGCCGACATGCTCGATACGCCGGTGGTGCTGGAGGACCTGAACCGCCAGGTGCTCGCGTTCACCGCCAGGGGGGTCCGCACGGCCGAACTGCTCGCGGACTGGGAGCGACGCTCGCGACTGACGGGCACGGAGTGGCTGAATCGCGCGGTCGGGCCCTACCGGCAGGAGTGGGGCCGGCTCATCGCGCCACGCGCGAGCGCTACCGACCAGCGCGCGGCAATGACGATCGAACGCGCCGCGCAAGCACTGGCGTTACACCACATGGCCGAACAAGGCCGGACGTCGCTGGAACTGCGCGCGCAGAGTGGGCTCGTCGACGATCTGCGCCACGGCCGCGTCGCCGATGAGGCCGAAGCGACCTCACGCGCGCACGCGCTCGGTCTGCGTCCGGCACTGACCTACATCCCCATGACGGTCCGACCCCGCGAAACCCGGTCCAACGACCAGGTACTCATCCAGCAGCGCCGCGCCGGCACCCTCGATGCCCTCGTCCACGCCATCCGCGCCGACGGCCACACCGTGCTGACGTCCAGTCGCGAGGACGGCCAGGTGGACCTGCTGCTCGCACCCCAGCGCGACGCCGCGCTGGAGCGCATCTGCGAACACATCCGTCGCGCCGTCACGCGGGTCCAGGGCGTCAACGAGTGCTTCATCGGTGTCGGCCCACCCTCGAGTCGCCTGATCGACGCCGCCGACGGCCTCAGCGAATCGGTCTACGTGGCCGAGGTCGCCGCCGGAATGCCGGTCTCGGCCGACCGGCACTTCTACCGGGCCGCCGATGTCCGACTGCGCGGCCTGATCGCGTTGATCCGCAGCGACCCCCGGGCCCAAGCCTTCGCCGAGACCGAACTGCGCGGCGTCCTCGAGCACCGGGCCCGACGCGGCGACCAGGGTGCGCAGACGTTCGAGTTGCTGCGGGTCTTCCTCGAATGCGGCGGCAACAAGTCCGACGTCGCCAAGCGTCTGCGCTTGTCGCGACCCACGCTCTACACCCGCCTCGGTGCTTTGCAGCGGCTCCTCGGCGTCGACCTCGACAATGCCGAGTCGCGGACCTCGCTGCATGTCGCGATGCTGATCCTCGAGCGGGTTTTTCCTGCACCTGTGGGTGACTCGCCTGTGACACCGGTCGTTCGGCTCTGATCTCGGCGTCGGCTGTGCTGGGATTAGCGGGTGTCGGACCCACTCGCTCCGTTAGCTGAACCCGTGCCCGAACCCGGCGTGACCGCCCGCGGGATCCGGATGACCGGCCCCTGGGGCCCGGTGTACGGCCCCATCGACCTCGACGTCGACGCCGGCGGCGTCATCGTGCTGGTGTGTCCGGCGGGCACCGGCCGGACCGCGCTGCTGATGACGCTGGCGGGCCGGATGCGCCCCGTTGCCGGGGACCTGACGGTGTTCGGGATGACCAAGGCCACCGACATCTTCGGGGCGTCGGCGCTGGCCGGCATCGACGAGCTCGACACCGTCACCGAGTCGGTGACCGTCCGCGACCTCATCACCGAACAACTGCGTTGGGACGCCGCCTGGTACCGGCTGGTCCGGCGCGCCACCGAGCCAGATCTGCAGCGGATCTGCGGCCCGGTGTTCGGAGACCTCCCGTTGCCACCGCTGACCGAGTACGTCGAGGAACTCAGCGAACTGGACGGGTTGCTGCTGCGCATCTCGTTGGCGAACACCGGCCGGCCACCGCTGTTGGTGGTCGGCGATCTCGATCGGGTGACCAGCGACCGCAACCGCGCGCTGTTGCTGGGCCGGCTCGTCGAACTGGGCCGCGACCAGACCGTCATCACCGCGACCGTCAACGGCGTCGACCACCCCGGAATTCGAACTCAGCTCGAGGTGGCGAACGTGTCGCGCTCCGAGCTGGTCACCGAACAGAAGGGGCACAGCTGATGTTGGCCGGAATGTCGTTGGGCACCGATCTGAAGAAGTACTCCCGCGGAGCGTTGCCCCGGATCGCGCTGATCACCATCATCCTGATGCCGCTGCTGTACGGCGCGATGTACCTGTGGGCGTTCTGGAACCCGTTCGCCGAAGTGAACAAGGTGCCCGTCGCGTTGGTCAACGAGGACACCGGCGCAGACGCTCAAGGGCAGAAGCTGCGCGCCGGTGACGAGGTGGCCGCGGCGCTGGAGGCCTCCGGCCAGCTGGATCTGCACGAGATGTCCGCGCAAGACGCGGCCGACGGCGTGGCCAGCGGTAAGTATTACTTCTCGATCACGCTGCCGCAGGACTTCTCGGAGAGCATCGCTTCACCGTCCGGTGGGGATCCCAAGCAAGCCACCCTGCGGTTCACCTTCAACGACGCCAACAACTATCTGGGCTCGATCATCGGCCAGAACGCCTCCCGCGAGGTCCTCAACCAGGTCAACGCCTCCATCGGCGAGCGCACCGTCGGCACGGTGCTGACCGGGCTCACCGACGCCGGGGCCGGGATCAAGCAGGCCGCAGACGGGGCCGGGCAGCTGGCTGCGGGCCTGAACACCGCCGATGACGGCGCCCATCAGTTGTCGACGGGCGCCGACACCCTGGCCGCCGGCCTACGCACTGCCCGCGCGGGATCAGCCCAATTGGCCGGGGGCACCGAGGAACTCGCGTCGTCGGTGGACAAAGCCACCGACCCACTGCTGACGGTTCTGGACCGGGTGGGGCCGCTGAACCTCGACCCCGACGCGGTGGGCCGGGCCGCGCAGCATCTCAGCGGTGCGGTGCGCTCGACCACCGACCGGATCGCCGCGCTGAACGTCGACCAGGCCCAGGCCGCCGCGATCGTCAACCAGTCGGTGGGCCTGCTGCGCAACAACCCGGATCCGGCGGTTCGCGATCTGGGCAACTTCCTGGCCGGTGCACAGTCGTTGCTGACCGCCCAGGGGATCGATCCGACCACCGATGCCGGGCTGGTCCGGTTGCGCGACAGCGCTTCCCAGCTCGAAGCCGAACTCGGTGACCCGAACAGTGAGCTCCGCACCTTCCTCACGTCGGCGGTCAATGGCGGGCTGCGCGCCGATGTGGCCAAACTGCGCGACGGCGTCGATGAGCTCAACGGCGGTGCGCGGCGCTTGGCGCAGGGCCTGGTGCAGTTGTCCGACGGCGGCGAGCGGC
Organism: Mycobacterium sp.; assembly: GCA_040512325.1. GTDB lineage: Bacteria > Actinomycetota > Actinomycetes > Mycobacteriales > Mycobacteriaceae > Mycobacterium. The sequence continues at coordinate 17,254 of JBEVFK010000189.1, forward strand.
TGGCCGACGGTGCCGACGAACTGGCCTCCGGTACCGACCGGCTGCAGGCCGGCGCCGAGGAGTTGGCCACCAAGCTCGAAGAAGGTTCCACCCAGGTGCCGTCATGGTCACCGCAGCAGCGCACCGAGGTGGCCCGCACCCTGTCCGCGCCGGTGGCCCTGGACCTGGTCAGCAACAACCCGGCCGCCACGTTCGGCACCGGATTCGCGCCGTTCTTCCTGCCGCTGGCGCTGTTCATCGGTGCGCTGATCATCTGGATGTTGTTGACGCCGTTGCAGACCCGGCCGATCATCAACGGTCTGGGGGCGCTGCGGGTGGTGCTGGCGTCTTATTGGCCGGCGGTGCTGATCGCGGTGTGCCAGGTGGTGGTGATGTATGCCGTGGTGCACTTCGGTGTCGGTCTGCACGCGAAGTATCCGTTGGCGACGGTGGCCTTCCTGGTGCTGGTGGCGGCGACGTTCCTGGCGATCATCCAGGCCTTCAACGCGGTCTTCGGCGTTGCCGTCGGGCGGGTGATCACCCTGGCGTTCCTGATGTTGCAACTGGTGTCGGCCGGCGGCATCTATCCGGTGGAGACCACCGCCACCCCGTTCCAGTGGATCCACCCGTTCGACCCGATGACCTACGCCGTCAACGGCTTACGGCAGTTGACGGTGGGTGGCGTCGATTCGCGGCTGTGGGTGGCCATCGCCGTGCTCGCCGGGTTGCTGGCCGCCGCGCTGGCCGCCAGTTCGTGGGCGGCCAGACGCAATCGGCAGTACACGATGGAGCGATTGCACCCGCCGATCGAGGTGTGATTTGTGGAGTCTCATCGGCGGTCAGCGCCGCGGAAGCGCCACAGATCCCGAGGTCAGCGGGTGCCCAGCAACGCCGCGGGGCCGCGGTTCATCAGCTGCCGGGCGACAATGAGGCGCTGGATCTCACTGGCGCCCTCCCAGATCCGCTCGACGCGCAGTTCCCGGAACATGCGTTCGGCGACGTTCTCGCGCATGTAGCCGCGGCCCCCGAACACCTGCACCGCGCGGTCGGCCACCCGGCCCGCCATCTCCGAGCAGTACAGCTTGGCCATCGACGCCAGGCCGTGTAATGCCTTGCGGTCCAAGCCGCCGTCGATGGCACGGGCCACTTCGTAGAGCATGGTGCGCGCGGCGAAGAGTTCGGTGGCGCTGTCGGCCAGCATGCCGGCGATCAGCTGGTGGTCGCCGAGCGGCTTGCCACCTACCTGGCGGTCCTTGGCGAACGCCGTCATCTCGTCGACCAGACGCTGCCCGGCCCCGACGCACCGCGCGGCCACCATGAGCCGCTCGAACCGGAACCAATCCTGGGTGAAGGTCATGCCCTCACCCTCGGCGCCCACGAGGTGCGAGGCCGGTATCCGGACATCGGTGAACGACACGATGGGATGTTCGTCGGCGATGTGATGGCTGTAGTGCGGAGTCCGGACCACCTCGACACCCGGCCACGGCAGATCCACCACCAACAGCACGTGCTCCCCGGCGAACTCGCCGTTCTCCAATACTGCCTGCACGAACAGGTACTCGGCCAGATTGTAGGACGTGACATGCCATTTGACGCCGTTGACCACGTAGCCGTCGCCGTCCTTGCGGGCCGAGGTGCGCAGCTCGGAGACGTCGGAGCCGGCGAACTCCTCGGTGATCGCGTAGGCCTCGTGCTTCTCGCCACGGACGGCCGGAGCCAACCATTTCTCCCGCTGATAATCGGTGGCCACCTCGACCCACCACTGTGGTGGGGTGTGCATCACCCAGGCCAGCCCGTTGGTCACCCGGCCCACCTGTTCCTGTACCAGAACCTGTTGCAAGGCAGTACATCCCGGTCCGCCGGCGGAGCTGGGGATGTTGGTGGCGTACAGGCCGAGTTCGATGGCACTGGCTTGGTGTGCGGCGGCGATCTCCTCGGGCAGCCGGCCGCCGGCCAGTTCGGCTTCGACCTCGTAGGGCATCAGTGACTCGGCGAACGCGGCGGCCGTGTCCCGGATCTTTCGGTCCTGGTCGCTCAGACCGTACATGCACGTTCCCCGATCGTCGTCGCTGCTCTTGACTGAGCGTTCAGTCTATGCGACGGTCTCGTAGTATGACCAGCGGTTGTAGTGCTGACGTTGTGGTGATCGGTGGCGGCACCGTCGGTGCCTGGACCGCGGTGCTGCTCGCCGAAAGCGGTGTGAAAAGCGTGCTCCTGCTGGAGGCCTCGACGCTGGGTGACGGTGCCAGCAGTCGCGCCGCCGGCATGGTCCGAGCCCAGGGCGGCACCGAGACCGCCATC
>JBEVFK010000190.1:0-15755 GCA_040512325.1 Mycobacterium sp.
GGGCACGTAGAAGGTGGTGAAGCCGTGGTCATCGGCGAGCTTGGCTGCCGCCGCGGGGGCGATGCCTCGATCGCTGGTGAAGAGTACGAGCCCGAAGTCCATGGACGAATTAGAACGTGTTCTAGTCCTTCAGTGCAAGGCGGGGTCCCCGCCGGGGGTACGTAGTCGGGCCGGGCGAAATGCGTAGTCGACTACCCACGTCGGGAGGGGGCGCAGCCAGGACAGTTCGGTGGGTGACGTCCGAACGGTTGACCAGAGCGAAACTTCTCGAATGGGTGCGGCGGTACCTGCCGTGCGAAATTGCCGGCACGGTCTGCGAATTAGGCGGTGCGGCAATCGCATACATGGCTACCGGATCGCTCGCCGCGGCCGCGGTGATCGCGACCATCGGAGCGTCGGCGGGCTACTACTCGGTGGCGCTGGCCACCGCCTGCCGAACCGCGTACGGCGAGCACAGCCACCTGCGACGGCTGCGTCGCGGTTGGACGGCCTACTGGCTCTCGGTACGCAGCATCGCCGTGGAGTTCGGGCCGGCTGAGGTGATCGACTCCGTGGCGGTCCGGCCTCTGGCCTTCTACCTGGGTCCGCTGCTCTTCGGCAACATGATGGCCGGCTGGATCTTCGCCAAGGTGATCGCCGATGTCGGCTTCTACGTCCTGGCGATCTTCAGCTATGAACGATTCACCGGCCTGCTCGTAGTGCGCCCGTCGCCGTCTCGGGAGGTGCACGATGGACACGCGGAGGCGATCACAGCTGCGTGAGGAACTCGCGGTCCGGGCCAAGGCACATCGCTGGGAAGAACTGATCGAGTGCCACGGCACCCCGCTGCTGGTACTGGATCCCGCCGAAGTGCACGAGCGATATCACCAGCTGATCGAGCAGCTCCCGGCGGTCGAACTGCACTACGCGGTCAAAGCCGCACCGCACCCGGCCGTGCTCCGTGCGGTCGCTGACTGTGGTGGCGGCTTCGACGTGGCGAGCACCTCCGAGGTCGACCTGGTGCGGTCCCTCGGCGTGGAGATGTCGACCTGCATCCACACCCATCCGATCAAGAAGGTCTGCGATATCTGGCACGCCTACCGCGCAGGCATTCGCACCTTCGTCGTCGACAACGCGGTCGAGGCACAGAAGTTCACCGGTCTCCCCGCCGACACCGAGATCCTGGTGCGGCTCGCGATCGAGAACCCGTCGGCGAAATCGGACCTGTCGACCAAGTTCGGGGTCGACCCGGCAGACGCCGAACTCGTCGTCAAGCATGTGCTGACCGCCGGCGTCCGGTTCCGTGGATTCAGTTTCCATGTCGGCAGCCAGGGAACTGCGGTGGCGCCGTTCGGTGCCGCGGTGCGCACGGCACGTGAGCTCCTCGTCGGGGTGCGGTGCAGCCTCGGGGTGGCCGCGAACACGATCGACATCGGCGGCGGCTTCCCGGTGACCTACCGCGAGCCGATGCCCGCACTGGGTGCCGTCGCTGCGGTGATCCGGGACGCGCTCGGTGCCGACCACGACCTCACGGTGCTCGCCGAGCCGGGCCGATTCCTCGCCGCGAGCAGCATGACCCTGCTGACCTCCGTCGTCGGGACCCGCGTGCGGGGTGGTCGGATTTGGCACTATCTCGACGACGGGCTCTACGGGACGTACTCGAACATCCTGACCGAGGATGTTCATCCGCCGATCCTCGCGTTCGAGGAACTTCGTTCGCCCCAGGTGCGCGAGTTCGCGCCCGTCACGCTGGCGGGGCCCACCTGCGACAGTGTCGACGTGGTGGCGCGCGACTACCCGATGCCGGCGCTGTCGCTGGGCGACGTGGTGGTGAGCCCCATGATGGGCGCCTACACCGCCGTGACCTCGTCGAGGTTCAACGGGATTGCCGCGACACCGATCGTGGTCGCGCCCGGCGCTGGACTCTCGGCGAGTTAAACGGGTGACCCCGGCGGGGCTGCCGGGATGTGATCGCGTGATGACGACCGAACGCATCGCCGAGAACGTCAAGTTTGCCTATTGGGTGCCCAACGTCAGTGGCGGCCTGGTCACCAGCGATATCGAACAGCGGACCGACTGGAACTACGAGTACAACAAGAAACTGGCACGGACCGCGGAGAACAACGGTTTCGAATACGCATTGAGCCAGGTGCGCTATGAAGCCAGCTACGGGGCCGAGTACCAACACGAATCCACCAGCTTCTCACTGGCGCTGTTGCTGGCCACGGAGCGGCTGAAAGTGATCGCCGCCGTGCACCCGGGGCTGTGGCAGCCTGCCGTGCTCGCCAAGCTCGGCGCCACCGCCGATCACCTCTCCGGAGGCCGGTTCGCCGTCAACGTGGTCTCGGGATGGTTCAAAGACGAATTCACCCACCTCGGCGAACCGTGGCTCGAACACGACGAGCGCTACCGCCGCAGCGCGGAATTCCTGCAGGTGCTGCGCAAGATCTGGACCGAGGACGACGTGGATTTCCGGGGCGACTTCTACCGGATCCACGACTTCACGTTGAAGCCCAAGCCGCTGAACACACCCGACCGGCCCAACCCCGAAATCTTCCAGGGCGGAAACTCGACGGCCGCACGGCGCAACGGCGGCCTGTACTCGGATTGGTACCTCTCCAACGGCAAGGACTTCGACGGCCTCACCGAGCAGGTGGTCGAGGTGCGCGACCACGCGCGCACCGTGGGCCGCGAGGTCAACGTCGGGCTCAACGGCTTCATCATCGCCCGCGACACAGAAAAGGAAGCGAGAGAAGTCCTCAAGGAGATTGTCGCGAAGGCCAACAAACCGGCCGTCGAGGGGTTCCGCGGTGCCGTCCAGCAGGCCGGGAACTCGACGGGCGACAAGAAAGGGATGTGGGCCGACTCCAGCTTCGAGGACCTGGTCCAGTACAACGACGGCTTCCGGACCCAGTTGATCGGCACCCCGGAGCAGATCGCCGAACGGATCGCCGCGTACCGCAAACGCGGCGTCGATCTGATCCTGGGCGGCTTCCTGCACTTCCAGGAAGAGATCGAGTACTTCGGCGCCCGCGTGCTGCCACTCGTGCGTGAAATCGAAGCCGCGGAGGTGAATTCCGCGGGGCGGGCCGCGCTTGTGTCCGTCTAGATTCTCCGTGCTCCAGGTTCGGTGACACGCGGATCGGCGCGTCGCAGCCGTCGGTAGGTGCGCTAGCGTGGATAACGCGAATCCGCGTCTCGAATGCCGACGCAGGTGTTCGTCGGCGTTACCCACAAAGCGGGTCCGACGTAGCGTCGCTCGTTTGTCTCAGACGACCGTCGCACCAAGAACACAGGAGAGGTCATGACCTACTCACCCGGTAACCAGCCCGGTGCGGGCGGTTTTCCGCCCGCGCAGCCGCCCGGCTCCTACGGGGCACCCACACAATCGTTCGCTTCGCCGGCCGAACCCGGCCCCAGCAAGCTTCCGCTGTACCTGTCGGCAGCCGTCGTCGTACTCGGACTGGCTGCCTACCTGTCGAGCTTCGGCCCGGTATTCACCTCGAGCGCCGAGCTCGGCCCGATCTCCGTCGAAGCCACCAGTGGCGGCGGCATCTTCCTGACACTGGCCACCCTGCTGGCAGCCCTGCTGGCCGCGGTGGGCTTGCTGCCCAGGACCAAAGGTCACCTCGCGTTTGTCACGATCCTCGCGGTCCTGGGCGTGCTCGTCGTGGTCAGCCAGCTGTTCAACACCTCGAGTTACGTGACCACCGGCTGGGCTGCCTGGCTGGTGCTGGCGTTCGCCGTCCTGCAGGCGATTGTCGCTGTCGGTGCGCTGCTGCTGGAAGCCGATGTGCTCAAAGCGCCGGCGCCGCGGCCCAAGTACGAGCAGCCGCAGTACGGGCAGTACGGCCCGCCCGGGGGCTACTACGGCCAGCCCGGTCCGCAGGGCCCGCCGCAGCATCCCGGACAGCAGAGTGGACGTCCCGGGTACCCGTCGCAGTACGGCGGCTACGGCAGCTCGAACACCGGCGGCTTCGGCCAGGACAACAGCCCGCCGACACCGCCCACCGGGTATCCGAGCTTCAGTCCGCCGCCGGCTGTCGGCTCGGGGCAGCACACCGCCCCGACGCCGCCGCTGCAACATCAGCCGCAGGCAGAGTCGCCGGCTCCGTCGCCCGGTCCTACTCCGTCGTAAGTCCGGTTCCGCCGCGCCTGGTTTCAGGCGCGGCGGATCTGACGTGAATGCAGCAGATCCGTACAGCGGGCGCACGCCAAGCCCGTGACCTACTCCGGGTCGCTTTCGGCCCGGCGCTCGTCGCTCTGGTCATCATTGCGGCGATAGTGCTCGTGCAGCTGGTGATCGCCAACAGCGACATGACCGGCGCGTTCGGCGCCATCGCCAGCATGTGGCTCGGAGTTCACCAGGTGCCCATCTCCATCGGCGGGCGCGAGCTCGGCGTGATGCCGTTGCTTCCTGCCCTGCTGATGGTCTGGGGGACCGCACGCACCACGGCCCGGGCGACGGCGGACCGCGCGTCGTGGTTCGTCATCCGCTGGGTCGTGGCGTCCGCGGTCGGCGGACCGCTGTTGATCGCCGCGCTGTCGCTGGCCGTGATCCACGATGCGGCCTCGGTCCTGACGCAGCTCCAGACGCCGAGTGCCGGTCGGGCATTCCTGAGCGTGCTGGTGGTGCACGGTGTCGGATCTGTGATCGGGGTGAGCACCAGAGTCGGTCGACGCAAACTTGCCGCCTCACGGCTGCCGAACTGGCTGGCCGGTTCCGTGCGCGCCGCCACCGCCGGTGTGCTGGCCCTGTTCGGACTCTCGGCGGCGGTCACCGCCGCGTCGCTGGTGGTGCACTGGGGCACGATGCACGACCTGTTCGGCATCACCGAGTCGATGTTCGGCCAGTTCAGCCTGACGGTGTTGTCGGTGCTGTACGCGCCGAACGTGATCATCGGTACCGCCGCCATCGCGGTGGGATCCAGCGCGCACATCGGGTTCGCGACCTTCAGCTCGTTCACCGTCTTCGGCGGTGATGTCCCGGCCGTGCCCATCCTGGCCGCCACACCGACACCACCTCTGGGGCCGGTGTGGGTGGCGCTGCTCATCGTGGGCGCCGCCGCCGGTGTCGCGGTGGGCCAGCAGTGCGCCCGCCAGCCGTTGCCGCTGCTTCCTGCACTGGGGAAAGTGACGGTGGCCTCCGCGTTGGCGGCCGGGGTGATGGCGCTCCTGGGTTATGCCGGCGGCGGCCAGCTGGGCAACTTCGGGTCCGTCGGGGTGGACCAGGCGACCTTCGGGCCCGCGGTGTTCCTGTGGTTCTTCGGCGTGGGAACGACGACCGTGGTGATGGCCGGTGGCTTGCTGCGACGGCCCAAGCGGGTGAAAGCGGTCGCGCCGACGCTGGCCGAACCCAGTCCGGAGACCTTGGCCCTGGCCGAGGCGGAGACGGCGCCGCTCATCCTGCCCGAGCCCGCCGCGTCCGTCGCCGCCGACGAGCCCGGTGATATGGCTGCCGAGGATGCGCCGCGGACCGACGAGATACCGCAACCCGCCGAGGACGTCGAGTTCGATTTTGAGCGTCCGCCGGTGGATCACGCGGCGCTGGCCGATCTGCCCGACGCCGAAGATCTGCTGGAGGCCGACAACGATTCGTCCTCGGGCGGCTCGCCCCGGGACGGCAAGCGGCCCGACGCGGACTGAGCCGGCGGCTGCCTCCTCGGGCTCGTCCCTCGCCCTCGTCGTCGCCGACTAAGCTCTCTCCCGTGCTGCAACCCCTCCGCGTGCCCCCGAGCGCGCCAGCGCGGCTGGTCGTGTTGGCCTCCGGCACCGGATCGCTGCTGCAGTCGTTGCTCGACGCCACGGTCGATGACTACCCGGCGCGGATCATCGCCGTCGGTGTCGACCGCGACTGCCCGGCCGTCGATATCGCCGAAGCCGCCGGGGTGCCCACGTTCAACGTCCCGCTGCGCGACTATCCGGAACGCGCCGTCTGGGACGCCGCGATCACCGCGGCCACCGCGGCCCACTCACCCGACCTGGTGGTTGCGGCGGGCTTCATGAGAATCCTCGGCAACCAGTTCCTCACCCGCTTCCCGGGCCGCGTGGTCAACACGCACCCGGCGCTGCTGCCCTCGTTCCCCGGGGCGCATGCCGTGGCCACCGCACTTGACTACGGCGTCAAGGTGACCGGCTGCACCGTGCATCTGGTGGACGCCGGCATGGACACCGGCCCCATCCTGGCGCAGGAGGCCGTCCCCGTCGCCGACGACGACGATGAACAGACTCTGCACGAACGGATCAAGGTCGTCGAACGGCGCCTACTCGTGGACGTGCTCGCCGCGGTGGCTACCCGCGGCGTGACCTGGAGCGGACGGAAGGTAGAAATCGGATGACCTGGAAGAGTGGGCTGACGGCATGAGCGAGCGCAAGCCGATCCGGCGAGCATTGATCAGCGTGTACGACAAGACCGGGCTGGTGGAGCTGGCTCGCGGTCTGCACGACGCCGGCGTCGCCATCGTCTCCACCGGTTCCACCGCGAAAACCATTGCTGGTAGCGGTATTCCCGTCACCCCGGTCGAAGACGTGACCGGCTTCCCTGAGGTACTCGACGGCCGGGTGAAGCCGCTGCACCCGCGGGTCCACGCCGGGCTGCTGGCCGACCTGCGCAAGCCCGAGCACGTCGCGGCGCTTTCGGAACTCGGAGTCGAAGCGTTCGAACTCGTGGTGGTCAATCTCTACCCGTTCACCGAAACCGTCGCCTCCGGCGCCAGCCAGGACGAGTGCGTCGAGCAGATCGACATCGGCGGCCCGTCGATGGTGCGTGCTGCGGCCAAGAATCATCCCAGCGTCGCCGTGGTGGTGGACCCGCTCGGGTATGACGGTGTGCTGGCTGCGGTCCGCGCCGGCGGCTTCACCCTTGCGGAACGGAAGATCCTGGCGTCGTTGGCATTTCGGCACACCGCCGAGTATGACGTGGCCGTCGCGACCTGGATGGGTGACGTGCTGGCCCCCGAAGAGCCGGCCCAGCAGTTGCCCGCCTGGTTCGGTGGCGCCTGGCGACGGTCGGCGGTATTGCGCTACGGCGAGAACCCCCATCAGCAGGCCGCGCTCTACACCGACGACAGCGCGTGGCCGGGACTGGCGCAAGCTGAGCAGTTGCACGGTAAAGAGATGTCCTACAACAACTTCACGGATGCCGATGCGGCGTGGCGAGCGGCGTTCGATCACGAAGAGACCTGCGTGGCGATCATCAAGCATGCCAACCCCTGCGGTATCGCCATCTCCGCGGTCTCGGTGGCCGATGCCCACCGCAAGGCCCACGAGTGTGATCCGCTGAGCGCGTTTGGCGGCGTGATTGCCGCCAACACCACCGTGAGCGTCGAGATGGCCGAGACCGTGGCCGACATCTTCACCGAGGTGATCATCGCCCCGGCCTACGAAGACGGTGCTGTCGAAATCCTGGCGCGCAAGAAGAACATTCGGGTGCTGGTGGCGTTGCAGCCGCAGGTCGCGGGCACCGAGTTCCGACAGGTGAGCGGTGGCCTGCTGGTCCAGCAACGCGACGCGCTCGATGCTCCCGGCGACGACCCGGCCAACTGGGTGCTGGCCACCGGTGAGCCGGCCGATCCCGCCACGTTGACCGATCTCGAGTTCGCGTGGCGCGCCTGCCGTGCGGTGAAATCGAACGCGATCGTCGTCGCCAAGGACGGCGCGACGGTGGGAGTCGGCATGGGGCAGGTGAACCGCGTCGATGCGGCACGACTGGCCGTCGAACGTGGTGGCGACCGGGTTCAGGGCGCCGTGGGCGCCTCTGATGCCTTCTTCCCGTTCCCCGACGGGTTGGAGACGTTGACTGCCGCAGGAGTCAAAGCAGTGGTGCACCCCGGCGGGTCAATGCGGGACGATGTCGTCACCGAGGCCGCAGCCAAGGCGGGCATCACGTTGTATCTCACCGGCGCACGGCACTTCGCGCACTGACGGGACTGGTCAGGGCAATTCGGAGAGCAGCTGACGCCGCACCGTCTGCAGGTGTGCACGCATCGCGGCCTGACTGCGCGCGGGATCCCGGTCGAAGATGGCGTCGGCGATCTCGCGATGCTCGCCTTGGCAGACGGCGCAGTTCTCGATCGTGTAGCGACGCTTGTCCAGTCCGCTGCCTGCGAGCTTACGGCGGCCACTTTCCATCATGTCGTGCAGTGCGGCGACCACCGCGTTGTGCGCTGACAGCGCCAGCGCTCGATGAAAAGCCATGTCCCACATCAGGAACTCTTCGGGGCTGGCGGCGGCCTCGCCGCTGTCGAGGCAGCGACGTATCTCGTCGAAATCGTCGGACGTCGCGGCGACGGCGACTAGGGTCATCAGATTCGGTTCCCACGCCGCACGCGCGTCGATGAGGTCCAGCGGACTGAGCATGGCCGGGGGGGTGAGGGCGCCGAGATCGACGGCCGCGGGGTCGGTGAGGAAGGTGCCGCGGCCCACCTCCCGGCTGAGCCGGCCCTGGCGCTGCAGCACATCGAGCTGGCGGCGGACATCGTGGCGGCTACACCCGAGCAGTGTCGCCAGCGCGCGCTCGGTCGGTACCCGGCTGCCGAGCGTCAGCACGCCGAGGGACAGCTGTTGGTCCAGAAACTGTTCGACGGCTGACATTCACTGCCCCGTGACGACCCTGCGCACGAAGCGCAGGTGGTCGGTCATCGCGGTGGCGGCGCGGCGGCGGTCGCGGTCCACCAGGGCGGCCACGATCTCATGGTGCTCGCGTTCGATGATCGCCCGATTCTCGGGCGTGAAGCCGTCGCGCTTGAGCCGGCCCCACACCGGGTTGTTGCGGGTGGAGTTCAGCACGTCGACCATCGCGACGATCTGGCGGTTGTGGGTGGCGACCGCGAAGGCGCGGTGCAGCGAGATGTCCCATTCTTCGAAGGACTCGTGATCGGTTGCGGCCGCGCCGCGTTCCAGGCAGCGATGCAGCTCGGCGAAATCGGACTCGGTGGCGGCCAGCGCGGCCAGGGCGACCACCTCCGGCTCGAAGACCATCGAGGCCGTCATGATCGCCGCAGGTGCGAAGGCGGCACCATAATCGGGTTCGGCATTTTGGGCGGAGGTGACGAACGTTCCGCGTCCCACCGTCCTGGTGACGCGTCCTTCCCGCTGGAGCTGGGCCATGACCCGTCGTACCTGCGTACGTGAGCAGCCCAGCTGCTCGGCGATATGGCGCTCGGCGGGCACGCGGCCACCGTCGGTCATGGCCGCGGTGAGTACCTGCTCGTCGATCAGTCGTCGGATGTCTTTGTCGACGACCGGCGGTGTGGACGCGGCACGCAACGGAAAGACCCCCTCGAATCGATCGGACTGATCGGTCATCAATGTAACCAATGACGGCCAATCAGTCGCGGTGATCGTTTAAATCGATTCAACTCAACCAATCGCGACCAATCTGCGTCCGTAACACGTGGGTTAACACTCGACCGGGGTGACGACCAGGCTGTTGACTTAAGCTACGGAAATGTCCGTGCGTTCCGCCGATCGCCTGGCGCTTGTCACGTTGGTGCGGGTGGTGCCTGCGCTCGTGATCGAAGACGCCGTGCGCGAGTGCGGCCAGGAAGCGGGACGGGTCCGGACCCTGCCACCCTGGGTCACGGCCTATCACGTGCTCGCCGCCGCGATGTCGCCCGCGGCCACCTTTGACGAGATCACGGAACTGCTCTGGTCGACGCTGGGCGCGGCGACCGGACGCGGGCTGGCGCGCAGGGCCCCGTCCGCGGGTGCGGTGAGCCGCGCCCGGGTTCGACTGGGCTGCGCCCCGCTGTCGGTGCTGCTCGATCGGCTGGTGCGCGCCGTGTGTCGCTGCGACGAGTCCGAAGCCGTCTACCTGCAGCAAGTGCTGGTTCTGCCGGCCTCGCACCTGTGGTGGCTCTGTGCAGCCGACGGCGTCGGCCTGCGGGGCTGCGATCTGCGCGGCGAGGACATCGGTGCGGCGGTCGATCTGGTGGAGCGGTCGCCGTCGCGACGCGTTGTGGTGTGCCCGCCCTACGTCGACCGCAGTCGCGAGCTGCTCGAGCGACTGCGCAGATATGGCAGCGGGCACCAGGGCGAGGTGGGGGAGTTGCCGCCGGGCCAACGGGCACCCTGGACAACTTTTCGCGGGCGCACGCCGTTGGCGTGGGATCAGGAGGCTCTGGCGCAGGCGGTGGTGGCCGTCGCGTTGGAGGCGTCTCTGGTAGGCGCTGACATCACTCGAGCCGGTTACTAACTCAATTGAGTCTCCCCGTGGCACCCAGTGGACAACCGTGATTGGGTCGCTGACATCACGCAACTGATCCGATGCAATTGGGCTCGATTGGTTGCAGATTGGTTGCCGATTCGAGTGTGGGAGACAAATGAAGCGTGGTGGCTCTGTGAACGTATCCAGGAAGGTCTGGTCGACAACGGCAGCAGCGGCGGCGGCACTGCTCACGGTGTCGGCGTGCTCGGGCGGCGGGGACGGTGGCGGTGACACCGCATCCGGTGACCCCCTGGTGGTCGGCATGCTGATGGCGTTCAGCGGGCCCACCGCGGTGGAAGGCGCCGAAGTGGTCAATGGCTGTCTGCCCGCGGCCGCGCAGATCAACGAGGCCGGCGGAGTCCTGGGCCGCGACATCGAGTGCGAGGCCTTCGACACCAAAGGCACGGCCAGTGATTCCGTCCCGGCGGCGCGTCAGATGCTGAGCACCACCTCCAACCTGTTCGCCGTCCTGGGACCCAGCACGGCGGAAGCCGTCGCGGCGGCACCGGTACTCGAGGACGCCACGCAGGTCATGTTCTCCCCGGCCGGTGACGGACGCTTCGACCGGACCGAACTGGACTACTACTACCGCTTGGTGACCTCCGACTCCGTTGGCGCACAGGCGATGGCACTGCACTCCCAGCAGAGCGCCTTCAACAATGTCGCGCTGGTGTTCGTCAGTGGCGCCTCCGCGCAGGCGAACATCCCGCCGCTGGAGGAGGCACTCGACGGCCTCGGGGTCGACGTCACCGAGGCCATGACCATTCAGCCCGAGCAGCCGTCCTACCGCACCGAAGTTGCCCGCATCCTGCAGAACCGGCCCGCGGCAATCCTTTTCGAAGCTGACGCCGTGACCGCAGGAACCTTCCTGACCGAACTGAATCAGGCCGGCGGCGGTGACATCCCGGTGGTCGCCAACACCCTGGCCACCACCGGTGAATGGCAGGAAGCGGCGCTGGCGGCGTACGGCACCGACGAGGCGATGGCCAAGGCGCTACAGGTCGTGATCCGGTACAGCCAGGACGGCGGTCCGGGCACCGAGACGTTCACCCAGACCATCGAGTCGCTCGACGGCCAAGAAGGCATCGACGTGGCCTCCTTCCGGGACAGCGCGTACGCGCGTGCCGCCTATGACGGGGTGGTGCTCTCGGGTCTGGCGGCCACCAAGACCGACTCCGTGGATCCCGAGACGTTCAACGAGGCCATCCCCGAGATCCTGGCCGCCGGAAACGGAAAGACTGTCGTCAACACCTACGCCGAAGGCGTCGAGGCGCTGGGCAAGGGTGAGGACATCCAGTACGTCGGCGCCAACGGCGAGTATCGGCTCAACGAATTCCACAACACCATCGGCGCTTTCGCGTACTACGACTGGGACCCGGCAGCCAAAGAACTCCGCCTGGTGAATCAGTTGGACGCCGCTGAGCTCGAGGCACTGGCGAGCGGGCAGCGCTGACCCCGTGAACCTGATCATCTCGGCGACGGTGTTCGGGGTGGTGATCGCCGCGGTGCTCGCGCTGGCCGCGGTCGGTTTCACCCTGCAGTACAGCGTCTCCAATGTCTTCAACCTGGCGTTCAGCGAGACGATGGTGGTGTCCGGCTTCGCCGCACTCGGCGCCAACCACGCCGGCCTGCCGATGGCGCTGTCCGCGGTGGTGGGAGTGGCGGCAGGTGTGGTGGTCTCGCTGCTGCTGAATCGCTTTGTGTATCAGCCGTTTGCGCGGCGCGGCGTCTCCGTCTTCCAGATGCTCGTCATCAGCCTCGCGGTCAGCCTGGTGCTGGCCAATCTGCTGCTGGCGGTCGTGGGGCCGATGTCGTTTCGCTACGAGATCACTCCGACGGTGCTCTTCACCATCGCCAGCGCGGCGGTGACCGATCTGCAGATCGTGGTGATCGTGCTGGCGGTGGCGGCGATGGTGGGCATGCACCTGCTGCTCACACGCTCCAAGCTGGGACTGGCGATGCGTGCCGCCGCGGTGGACGGAGGGCTGGCCCAGTCGTGCGGCATCCCCACCCAGCGGGTGGTGGCCACCGCCTGGATGATCTCCGGAGCTCTGTGCGGATTGGCCGGCGTCGCATTGTTCTTGATCAGTTCGTCGTTTGCCGCGGCGTCGGGCCGGACGTTCATCGTGCTGGTGATCGCCGCCGCGGTACTCGGCGGAATCGGTGATGCCTACGGCGCCATGCTGGGCGCGCTGGTGCTCGGCCTGGCGACCGAACTCACGGCGGTGTGGCTGGACCCGAGCTTCAAGATCGCGATCGCGCTGATCGTGCTGATCGGGGTGTTGATGGTGCGGCCGCAGGGCATTCGCGCGGAGTTCTCATCAGGGAGGGCCCTGCAGGTATGACGTCCCAGCAAGTAGTGAGCGTGCGAGGTACGAGCACGGGAACGGATTGCGCATGTCCTCAGATCTGACGTTCTATCTGGTGACGCTGCTGGTGTACGGCGCGGTGGCAGTCATCGGCTGCTGGGGCCTCGATATCCAGTACTCCGACACCGGCCTGCTCAATCTGAGCTACATCGTCTCCGTCGCCGTCGGCGGGTACGCCGTGGCCCTGTTGTCGCTGGGACCACCCGAGGACGACACCGGCACCGTGGTGCAGGAGTACTTCTGGGGCGCGGCGCTGCCCTTCCCGTTGCCGTTCGTCGGTGCGGTGCTGGCGGGCATGCTGGTGTCACTGCCGATCGGACTGGTCGCGTTGCGCCGCTTGCGCTCCGACTACCAGGCCGTGGCGATGCTGTCGGTGGCGCTGATCGCCTCGGCACTGGTGGTGGCGATCCCTGGGATGCTCGGTGGCGGACACGGGCTGTACCTGATCCCGGCCCCGCTCAAGGAGGAGCTCGATCTGCGCTCCGACGAATACTCGTTGGCCTATGCGGGATTCGCCGTGATGCTGACGGTTCTCGCCGGCTGGGTGGTGGTGCGTATCTCGCGCTCACCGCTGTGGCGGGTGCTGCGCGCCGTGCGGGAGAACCCGGAGGGCGCTGATGCTCTCGGCATCAACGTCACCGCGGTACGCCTGTCGGCGTTCGCGGTGGGCAACGGTCTCGGTGCCCTCAGCGGGGCGATCCTGGCCTCGTTCATCGGCACCTATGCGCCCGCGGACTGGTCCTACCAGGAGACGCTGATCCTGATGGGCGCCGCCATCGTCGGCGGCGCCGGCAACCGGTTCGGCGTGCTGATGGGTGCGCTGCTGATCCCCGTGGGGCTCACGGAAGCGGCGCGGTACCTGCCGGCCTTCGGGGCGGCGGGCACCGTCGAGGCGATGCAGTTCGTGGTCGTCGGCGTCGTCATCATCGCGTTCCTCTGGTGGCGGCCGCAAGGAGTCTTCCCGGAACGCAAGCGCACGTTCGACCTCACGGGCAACCCGGCGCCGTTCTACGCCAAACTCGCCAAACAGAAAGCCGCGTCATGAGCGATGACCACATCCTGGCCATCGAGGGTCTGACCGTCGCGTACGGCAGTAACGTTGTCCTGGAGAATGTTTCGCTGCAGGTGCCGCGCGCCAAGGTCACCGCCGTCGTCGGTCCCAACGGTGCCGGAAAATCGACGCTGCTGCACGCCCTGGCCGGTACCGCACCGGTGGCCGCGGGCCGGGTGCTGCACCGCGGTTCCCACGACAGCGCCGACATCGCCAAGCTGGCACCGTACAAGCGGGCCCGCCGCGGTGTCATGCGCACGTTCCAGATGCCCGCCGACTTCGGCAGGCTGACGGTGCTGGAGAACCTCCTGCTCGCCGATCGCACCGTCGGCGGCACCGGCTTCCTGCAGGTGTTCAGCCGGCCCCGCCGGAGCTGGCTGCCCCAGCAGCAGGCGGCGATCACCAGGGCCCGGGCCCTGCTCGCGGAGTTCGGGCTCGACGCCAAGGAAAACGACTCTGCCGGTGATCTTTCCGGTGGGCAGCGCCGCATCCTCGAGCTGCTGCGCGCCGTCACCACCGAACCCGAGCTGTTGCTGCTCGACGAACCCTTCGCCGGTGTGCACGCCAGCATCATCGAAACGATCTCCGATTTCCTGGTGGCGCTGCGGGAGCGCGGAATCAGCATCCTGATGGTCGCCCATGAGCTCGACGCCGTGGAACGGCTGACCGACGCCGTGGTGGTGATGGCCCGTGGTCAGGTGCTCTTCGAGGGATCCATGGCGGCCGCCCGTCGCCAACAGGAAGTGGTGGATGCGTATGTCGCGGGATAGAACTCGTGTTGTCGCCGGTGACCCGGTGCTGGGGGTGCGTGACCTCACCGTCGGCTACCACGGCGTGCCGATCGTGCACGGTGTCAGTCTCAACCTGGTCGCCGGCGCCACCGCGTGTGTGGTCGGCCCGAACGGTTGCGGCAAGAGCACCCTGCTCAAAGGTCTTGCCGGGCTGATCAAACCGATGGGCGGCAGCATCGACCTGATGGACCGCGGCGATGTCACCGCGATGTCGACCGCCGAGCGCGCGGCAGGCGGGATGGGCTACGTACCGCAGATCGACGACGTGTTCGGACCGCTGACGGTCGAAGAGAACATCGTCATCGGGGGATATACGCTGCCTCGCAAGCAGGTCGCGGTCAACAAGGACCGCGTGCTCGACCTGTTTCCCCGGCTCCGGTCCATGCTCAAGCGGCACGCCGGGGTGCTCTCCGGCGGCGAGCGCAAAATGCTGGCGATGGCGCGGGTACTGATGCTCGAGCCGACGGTGCTGCTGCTCGACGAACCCACCGCCGGTCTCACCGAGGAGATGGCCTCCCGGTTGCTCGACGAGCAGCTCGCGGAGTTGAAAGCCGGCGGCATCGCCATCCTGCTGGTGGAGCAGCGCGCCAATCTGGCCATGGCATCGGCAGATTGGGCCTACGTCCTGGCCTCCGGCCGGGTGCGCAGGGAAGGCTCGGCAGCCGACCTGCGTGCCGATCCGAGCTTCTCGCACATCTTCCTCGGCGGCACCGAAGAAGCCTTCTCAGGTGCCGTCGCCGACAGCACGAAAAGCGTAGGAGAAGTTGGTTGCACTGAGTCCAGTACGTCCCCCGAGGCACAACGCGGTGCGCAGATCGCCGGCGTGGGTGTGCCGTCCAACACAATCAGAACGGAGAACTGACATGCCGGTAGTCGGTGCACTGTCGGTATCGCACGCTCCGGGCATCCTCGGCTGGCCCGGCGATGCCACCGATGTGGAGCAGAAAGCGGTGTTCGCGGCGTTCGACGACCTCGAACACACCGTCGACGAGGCGAAACCCGATGTCATCATCGCGTTCCTCGACGACCATTTCGAAAATCACTTCCGCACTCTGATGCCGTCGATCAGTGTCGGGGTCGCCGACGCCCACACCGGTCCGGGCGAGCATCTGCTGAAGCTGTTGAAGTTCTCGCAGACGCAGTCCATCGCAGGAGCGAAGGATCTCGCCGAGCACATCCTGCGCAGTCTGGTCGGCGGCGGTATCGACGCTGCCCGGATGAGCGGCGCCGAGTTCGGTAACAACCTGATGGTGCCGCTGAAGTTGATCCGACCAGAAGGCGACATCCCGATCATCCCGGTGTACATCAACGTGTTCACCCCTCCGCTGATCACGATGCAGCGTGCCTACGAGCTCGGT
>JBEVFK010000191.1:0-15709 GCA_040512325.1 Mycobacterium sp.
TAGGCGTCCACCAGGAACGCCATCAACGACCGGGTGAGCCCCGCTGCCGGCTCGATCACGTACGGCACGAAGCGGGTGTCGCTGGCCTGGTCGTAATACGACAGGTCGACACCGGAATGCTTTGAGTGCGTGGTCAAGTCGAAGTTGGTGCGGTTGGCGATGCCCTCGAGTTCACCCCACGGATTGCCGGAGAAACCGAATTTGTACTCGATGTCGACGGTGCCGTCGGAGTAGTGCGACAGCTTCTCTTTGGGGTGGTCGTAGAGGCGCAGGTTGTCGGGATCGATGCCGAGGTCGACGTACCACTGCAGGCGGGTGTCGATCCAGTACTTGTGCCACTCCGGCGCGGTGGACGGCTCGACGAAGAATTCCATCTCCATCTGTTCGAACTCGCGGGTGCGGAAGATGAAGTTGCCCGGGGTGATCTCGTTGCGGAAGCTCTTGCCGATCTGTCCGATACCGAACGGGGGTTTGCGTCGCGACGTGGTGACCACGTTGGCGAAGTTCACGAAGATGCCCTGCGCGGTTTCCGGACGCAGGTAGTGCAGGCCCTCCTCGGTCTCGATGGGACCGAGGTAGGTCTTGAGCATCATGTTGAAGTCGCGCGGTTCGGTCCACTGGCCCTTGGTGCCGCAGTCCGGGCAGACGATCTCGACCATGGGCACGTCATCAGGGTTGTCCAGACCCTTCTTTGCAGCGTAATTCTCCTGCAGATGGTCCTGACGGTTGCGCTTGTGGCAGTTGAGGCACTCGACCAGCGGGTCGTTGAACACCTCGACGTGTCCGGAGGCCACCCACACCTGGCGCGGCAGAATGATCGCGCTGTCGAGGCCGACGACGTCTTCGCGGCTGGTGATCACCGACCGCCACCACTGCCGTTTGATGTTCTCTTTGAGTTCGACGCCGAGCGGACCGTAGTCCCATGCCGACTTCGTGCCGCCGTAGATCTCGCCGGACTGATAGACCAGACCGCGCCGCTTGGCCAGATTCGCGATGGTGTCGATGACGGACGCCACGATGTGAGACTTCCTTCGATGGGCGGGAAACAACCTGTCCAGCCTAGTTGAGTCATGCGGGCCACCGACCGACGCGTTGGGTTGACCGGCCATCGACGGGCTGGAGGTCCAAGAGGACCTGTTCGCGGAGCTATGGCGAGATGCACGTCAGGGTTGTTGTCGCCCCGTGGGTGCGCCGTCGAAGCAGCCGTGGCGTGCACGCAGATGCGGTTTCGTGCCCGACTTGCTTGGCCGTGACAGCTGAGGGTCGTGATCGAGCCGGGGCGCTGACGCTGCGCAGCCGTGGGCTGCATTTCGCCAGAGCACTTGAGAAGGACTCCCTTACCCGGGCCGAGGCGTTGCCATTTACCGGGTAGAGGCGTTGACATGCAATCTTCCGCATGTATGGTAAGTGGAAACGGTTTCCAATTAGCAGGGTGGAGGTGCGGCCCAGTGTCCACCGCAATGCACGACGAGCTCGATCATCAGCACGGCGACTCCGAGTATCCGGCACTGCCGCCGCGGGAGATCCTCGACGGCGCCGGCGAGATCCTTCGGGCCTTGGCGGCGCCGGTACGGATCGCGATCGTGCTGCAACTGCAGCAGTCCCAGCGCTGCGTCCACGAACTCGTCGATGCGCTGGAAGTGCCGCAGCCCCTGGTCAGCCAGCACCTACGGATCCTCAAGGCCGCGGGGGTGGTCGCCGGCGAGCGGGCGGGCCGGGAAGTGATGTATCGCCTCGTCGACCACCACCTCGCCCACATCGTCCTCGATGCCGTCGCCCATGCAGGAGAAGCCCATGCAGGAGAAGCGCATGCAGGAGAAGCCGACACCGAGGACCACACGTGACCGGCACCGAGGTCCGTACCCGGGCCACCAAGCAACGTGCCGCCATCACCGAACTGCTCGACAGCCTCGATGAGTTCAAGTCGGCCCAGGAGCTCCACGACGAGCTCCGCCGCCGCGGCGAGAACATCGGACTGACGACGGTCTATCGCACACTGCAGACCATGTCGGCGGCCGATCAGGTGGACACCCTGCGCACCGACACCGGCGAATCCGTGTACCGCCGCTGCTCCACCCACCACCACCATCACCTGGTGTGTCGCGGGTGCGGAGCCACCGTCGAGGTGGAAGGCCCTGAGGTCGAGATCTGGGCCGCCGAGGTGGCAGCGCAACACGGCTTCGTCGACGTCAGTCACACCATCGAGATCTTCGGCACCTGCAAGGCGTGCGGGGTCTGATCAAGCGCGCTAACCCAGCGCTGCGCGTACGTCGGCGCCGGCTGCCAACACCATCAGGATCAGCGTCCGTAACGCGTCGTCGGTGAGACCGCCACCGGGAAAGTTGTAGCGCAGCAACACATCTGCAGATTTCTTGATCGCCGACTTGCGCGTCGACGCCTTCGCCGACGCTCCGTTGGCCGGGGTGTCCACCAACTTCTCGACCAGGGCGACGGTACCCAGCAGCGTCTTACTGGCCTGTTGAGACACCCGCTCGCGAACCTTGGCGTTCAACGGCAGATCCCAGGCCAGCGGCTGCGTCAGCGACACCATGTCGAGTCCCTCGGCGATGGTGACCACCCGCAGCGAGGCGACGATGCCGGGCTGGCTGACGGTCAGGGCGCCGTCGGGCTCCTCGACCACCGTCAGCACCTCCGAGAGGGCCGACGAAAGCTGTTCCAGCAGGGTGGGCATCAGGCTCGACCGAACCGCCGGTTGCGCGACACGTACTCCTCGCAGGCCGCCCACAGGTCCCGGCGGTCGTAGTCCGGCCACAGCTTGTCCTGGAACACGTATTCGGCGTACGCGGCCTGCCACAGCAGGAAGTTCGACGCCCGCTGCTCCCCCGAGGTCCGGATGAACAGGTCCACGTCGGGGATGTCGGAGCGGTGCAGGTGCTTGGCGAACGCCGCCTCGGTGATGCGGCTGGGGTTGATCTTGCCGTCGACGGATTCCTGCGCGAGTTGCCGGGCGGCCTCGACGATCTCGGTGCGGCCGCCGTAGTTGACGCAGTAGTTGACGGTGATGACGTCGTTGCCGACGGTCATCTGCTCGGCGATGTCGAACTCCTTGATGACGCTGCCCCACATTCGCGGCCGCGACCCGACCCAGCGCATCCGGACCCCCATCGCGTCGAGGTTCTCCCGCCGCCGGCGCACCACCTCGCGGTTGAACCCCATCAGGAAGCGCACCTCCTCGGTGCTGCGTTTCCAGTTCTCGGTGGAGAACGCATACACCGTGAGGTGCTTGACCCCGATCTCGATGGCGCCGCAGGTGATGTCGATGAGCACCGCCTCGCCCATCTTGTGGCCCTCGGTACGCCCCAGACCGCGCTGGGTGGCCCAGCGGCCGTTGCCGTCCATCACGACCGCGACGTGGCTGGGCACCTGGCCCGCGGGAATCTGGGGAGCGGCCGCCCTGGACGTGTGCTGGGGCGGGCGGGAAAACCTGCCGTTGGTCTTGGCAGGTAACTCGGGGAAGACAACAGGCCACGACGAAGTATCCGGGAACATCGGATAGTCCTCAGGAGCCGGAGGCAGCTGGGGGTAGCTGTTCTTCCCTTCCCGTTTCAAAACCATGGGGCACATCCTGCCCGACCAGAGAAAGCCGGTAATCAGCGACTGTGCGATCAGCCCGGTAGGTGCGCTCCACCATGGGCAATGTGCGCAGCTGCCGTTCCAGATGCCATTGCAGATGCGCGGCCACCAACCCGCTGGCCTGGCTGCGGTGCGCCGACGACGAGGCCTCGGCGTGCTCCCAATCGCCGTCGTGCAGAGCCGACATCAACTCCAGCACCGCCTGCGGCGGTGTGCTGGACCCGGCGGGGCGGCAGTGCAGACACACACTGCCCCCGGCGGCCACATGGAACGCCCGGTGCGGGCCCGGCGTCGCGCAGCGGGCACATTCGGTGAGGGACGGCGCCCAGCCGGCCACGCCCATGGCGCGCAGCAGGTAGGCGTCGAGCACCAGCTCACGCGACCGGTTACCGTCGGCCACCGCGCGCAATGCGCCAACGGTCAACCGTTGCAGCGCCGGCATGGGGGCGCGCTCCTCACCGGCCAGACGTTCAGCGGTCTCCAGGACCGCGCACGCGGTGGTGTACCGGCCGTAGTCGCTGACGATGTCGGTGGTGAACGCGTCCAGACTGACGACCTGGGTGACGATATCGAGGTTGCGGCCGGGATGCAGCTGCACGTCGACATGGGAGAACGGCTCCAATTTGGCGCCGAACTTACTGCGGGTGCGACGCACTCCCTTGGCCACCGCGCGGACCAGGCCATGCTCGCGGGTCAGGAGGGTGACGATGCGGTCAGCTTCACCGAGCTTGTGCTGGCGAAGCACCACCGCCCGATCCCGATACAACCGCATCGAGCCAGTTTCCCACTGCCCTGAGACAAATCAGGGATACGCGCCGATACTCTCGTCGTGATGCGATCCACAGCCGGCCGGTTCCCGACCGTGGGTGACCAGCTCTACTGGCTGGCCAGCGGTGCTGCCACCTCCGATGACCTGGTGCGTAAGTCGCTGCACGCGATCACCGCCAGCCAGTCGACGCTCAATGCCTTCCGCGTGGTGCTGACCACCGAGGCACTCGGTCAGGCCGCCGCTGCCGACGAACGCCGCCGGGCCGGTGACACCGCACCGCTGCTCGGCATCCCCATCGCTGTCAAGGACGACGTGGACATCGCCGGGGTGCCAACCTTTTTCGGCACCACCGGCCGGGTGCTGCCCGCGACCGCCGACGCCGAAGTGGTCCGCCGGTTGCGTGCGGCGGGTGCAGTGATCGTGGGCAAGACCAACACCTGCGAGTTCGGGCAGTGGCCGTTCACCAGCGGCCCAGGCTTCGGCCACACCCGCAACCCGTGGGATCGCAAGTACTCCCCCGGCGGCTCCTCGGGTGGCAGCGCCGCCGCCGTCGCGGCGGGACTGGTGGCAGCGGCCATCGGTTCCGACGGCGCGGGCAGCGTCCGGATTCCCGCGGCCTGGACCAATCTGGTGGGCATCAAGCCACAGCGCGGCCGCATCTCCACCTGGCCGCTGCCCGAGGCGTTCAACGGCATCACCGTCAACGGCGTGCTGGCCCACACCGTGGCCGACGTCGCACTGGTGCTCGATGCGATCTCCGGCAATGTCGACGGTGACCTGCACACACCGCAGGACGTGGCGTTGTCCGAGGCGGTGGGCAGGGCCACGGGCCCACTGCGCATCGCCGTGTCGACGCGGTTCCCCTACACCGGATTCCGGGCCAAACTTCATCCGGAGATCCGCAGCGCGCTCAAGGTCGCCGCGGACCGGCTCGGCGATCTCGGCCACACCGTGATGGACGGCAGCCCGGACTACGGCCTGCGGTTGTCGTGGAACTTCCTGGCCCGGTCCACGTCCGGTCTGCTGGACTGGGCAGATCGCATCGGCGACGGCGTAGAGCTCGATCGCCGCACCCTGGCCAACATGCGGATGGGCCGACTGCTGTCGGAACAGGTGCTGCGTAAAGCGCGGGCCAATGAGGCAGCGACCCAGCAGCGCATCGGCGCGATCTTCGATTCGGTGGACGTGGTGCTCGCGCCCACCACGGCGCAGCCGCCACCCCCGATTCACCTGTTCGACAAGCTGTCGGCCGCGGCCACCGACAGGGCCATGATCGCCGCCTGCCCGGGGTGCTGGCCGTGGAACGTCCTGGGCTGGCCGTCGATCAACGTGCCCGCCGGCTTCACCTCGAAGGGGCTGCCGATCGGTGTGCAGTTGATGGGGCCTGCGGACAGCGAGCCGTTGCTGGTGTCACTGGCTGCACAGCTGGAGGCGGTGACCGGTTGGTCGACGCATCAACCCGAGGTGTGGTGGAACGAGTTCATCCCGAAGGACCCGGACGGGTATTCCTCCCCCGAGGCCGGTGACCTCACGTAATGTCTGCTCCCATGACTGCACTGCGTGCTGCCGCACTTCTTCCCGTTGTCCTGGCGACAGGTGCGTCGCTGCTCAGCGCGCCTGCAGCTCAGGCCGACAACCGGCGCCTCAACGACAGTGTGGTCGCCAACGTCTACACCGCCCAGCACCAGGCCGGCTGCAGCACCAACATCAAGATCAATCCCAAACTGCGCCTGGCCGCGCAGTGGCACGCCAACGACGTCCTGCGCAACCGGGCCCTGGGCGGCGACATCGGTTCTGACGGAACGACAGTGGCCGACCGCGCCCGCAACGCCGGCTACGGCGGTGCCGTCGCCGAGACCGTGGCCATCAACCCGGCCCTGGCGATCAACGGCGTCGAGATCCTCAACCAGTGGTGGTACCGCCCGGACTACCACTTCACGATGCATGACTGCTCCAATGTCGACATCGGCGTCTGGTCGGAGAACTCGTTCGACCGCAGTGTCGTGGTGGCGGTGTACGGCAAGGGCGACGGCGCGGCCCCGATACCGGCACCGGGGCGTGAGTTCGGCGGCGTCCCCGGCTGGACGCCGTAGCTCCGGGGCTCTAAAAGCCCAGCCGGTTCAGCTGTTTCGGGTCACGCTGCCAGTCCTTGGCGATCTTGACCCGCAACTCCAGATACACCTTGGTGCCCAGCAGTTTCTCGATCTGCAGGCGGGCGGCGGTACCGACGTCACGCAGCCTGGCCCCGCCTTTGCCGATGACGATGCCCTTCTGGCTGTCGCGTTCGACGTAGAGGATGGCGTGGACGTCGATGAGTTCGCCCTGTTCCTCGGTGCGGCCCTCCCGGGTGTTCACCTCGTCGATGACGACGGCCAGCGAGTGGGGCAGTTCGTCGCGCACCCCTTCGAGGGCGGCCTCGCGGATGAGCTCAGCCATCAGCACCTCTTCGGGCTCATCGGTGAGTTCGCCGTCGGGATAGAACGCCGGGCCCGGTTCCAGCTTGGTCACCAGCACCTGCGTCAGCAGTTCGACCTGTTCCCCGGTGGTCGCCGACACGGGCACGATCTCCTTGGCGTGCTCGCCGAAGGCTTCCTGCACCGCCATCAGCTGGGCGGCCACCTTCTCGTTGGACACCTTGTCGATCTTGGTGACCACGACGATCAGCGGGGTCCTCGGTGCGACGGCATGGATCTGGTCGAAGATCCAGCGGTCGCCGGGACCGATGGTCTCGTCGGCCGGAATGCAGAAGCCGATCACGTCGACCTCGGAGTAGGTGCCCTTGACGAGGTCGTTGAGTCGCTGACCCAGCAGGGTGCGGGGCCGGTGCAGGCCGGGGGTGTCCACCAGGACGATCTGGAAGTCCTCCCGGTGCACGATGCCGCGGATGGTGTGGCGGGTGGTCTGGGGCCGGCTGGAGGTGATCGCCACCTTGGTGCCGACGAGCGCGTTCGTCAGCGTCGACTTCCCGGTGTTGGGCCGACCGACGAAACACACGAAACCTGACCGGAATTCACTCATGACTGTCCTAGTTGACTCATAGAGGTGCACCCGACCGGTCGGTGACGATGACCGCCGCACCGGGCGAGAGTTCGTGCACCGCGGCGACACCCGGATCTTCGGCGTCACCGGCGACCAGCACGGCGGCTTCGAAACCGGCTGCGCCACTGGACACCGCCGCGGCCACCGCCGCCTGCAGGGCCGTCAACCCCAGTGCCGCCAACGCCACCGGAGCTCCGGAGTAGGTGCGGCCGTCGAGATCACGCACCGCGGCACCCGTGCCGGCTTCGGCGCGGGCCATCGCCCCCCGCGCCAGCGTCACCAGTTTGGCGTCCTCGGCGTCGAGCTCAGTCATCTGTCTTGTCCATGATCGTCGGACTCCTCGGTGGATTCGGGTTCGGGCTCGGGGCTGACCAGCACCGTGCCGACGCGCACCCGCCCGCGATGGTCGTAGCCGCTCTCGGCGCGCAGCCGCAGACCGTGGGACACCACCTCCGCGCCGGGCAGCGGCACGCGGCCCAGTTCCAGGGCGAGCAGACCACCGACGGTGTCGACGTCGAGGTCGTCGTCGAACTCCACGTCGTAGAGTTCGCCGAGGTCTTCGATGGGTAGCCGCGACGACAGCCGGAAGTTCTTGTCGCCCAGATCTTCTATCGGCGCCACTTCGTCGGTGTCGTACTCGTCGGCGATCTCACCGACGATCTCTTCGAGTACATCCTCGATGGTGACCAGACCGGCGATGGCGCCGTACTCGTCGACCAGCAAGGCCATGTGCTTGCGGTCGCGCTGCATCTCGCGCAGCAATTCATCGAGCGGTTTGGAGTCCGGCACGAAGACCGCCGGCCGCATCACGTCGATGACCTTGGTGTCGCGCCCGCCGTTGTTCGAGTAATAGGTGCGCTCGATCAGGTCCTTGAGATAGACGACGCCGACCACGTCGTCGCTGTTCTCGCCGATCACCGGGATCCGCGAGTGCCCGCTGCGGACCGCCAGGGACGTCGCCTGGCCGGCCGTCTTGTCCGATTCGATCCACACCATCTCGGTGCGCGGCACCATCACCTCACGCGCCGGGGTGTCACCGAGTTCGAACACCGACTGAATCATCCGGCGCTCGTCGTCGGCCACCACACCGCTCTGCTGCGCCATGTCGACGACCTCGCGCAGCTCGATCTCCGAGGCGAACGGACCGTTGCGGAATCCGCGACCCGGTGTCAGCGCGTTTCCGAGCAGGATCAACAGCCGGCTGATCGGGGTGAGAAGTATCGAGATCGCTTGCAGCGGAACAGCTGCGCCCAGGGCGATCGAGTAGGCGTGCTGGCGTCCCATGGTGCGCGGCCCCACGCCGATCGCCACGAAGCTGACCACCACCATGATGGCGGCCGCGGCGAACAGTCCCCAGTCGAGTCCCCAGAAGTCCTCCAGGAACGCCACCAGCAGCGCGGTGGCGGTGACCTCGCAGGCGATCCGCAACAGCACGATCAGGTTGATGTACTTGGGCCGCTCGGCCATGATCTGGTGCAGTCGCACCGCGCCGGGGCGCTCATCACGGACCAGTTCCTCGACCCGGGCCAGCGAGACCGTGCTCAGAGCGGCGTCGATGGCCGCGAACAGGCCGCCGAAGAACACCAGCACGATCGCGATGAGCAGGGGGGCTAGACCACTCACGATTCGAAGCCACTCACGATTCGAAGCCACTCACGATTCGTCGTAGGACCGTGATTTGTCCAGCAGCCGACGGTCCCTCTCAGCTTGCTGATTGCGCCGGTAGAGCTCAGCCTGATCGGCGTACCACTCGTCGAGCAGCTGACGCTGCAGGCCGAACATCTCTTTCTCTTCGTCCGGCTCCGCATGGTCGTACCCGAGCAGGTGCAGTACACCGTGGACGGTCAGCAGGGCCAGTTCGTGTTCGAGGTCGTGACCGGCGGTCTTGGCCTGGTCGGCGGCGAACTGCGGGCACAGCACGATGTCGCCGAGCATCGACGGTCCGGGCTCCGCGGCGTCGGGACGCCCGCCGGGCTCGAGCTCGTCCATGGGGAAGCTCATCACATCGGTGGGACCCGGCAGATCCATCCAGCGCATGTGCAGATCCGCCATCGCGGCGGTGTCGAGCAGCACCATCGACAGTTCCGCTCCGGGGTTGACGTTCATCTTGCCGATGACGAACCGCGCGACGCTGATCAGCTCCTCTTCGGAGACGTCCAGGCCGGATTCGTTGGCTATCTCGATACTCATCGCAGCATCACCGTCGCGACCGGGTGCCCGACCGGCGCTGCACCCGGTTGGACGCGCTCGGATCCTCGTAGCGGGCGTAGGCGTCGACGATCTCGCCGACCAGGCGATGGCGCACGACGTCGGCGCTGGTGAGCTCCGAGACGCAGATGTCATCGATGCCGTCGAGGATGTCGATGGCCGCTCGCAGGCCTGAGCGGGCGCCGCCGGGCAGGTCGACCTGAGTGGTGTCGCCGGTGACGACAATCTTCGAGCCGAAGCCCAGGCGCGTGAGGAACATCTTCATCTGCTCGGCGGTGGTGTTCTGCGCCTCGTCGAGAATGATGAATGCATCGTTGAGGGAGCGGCCCCGCATGTACGCCAGGGGCGCGACCTCGATGACGCCGGAGGCCATCAGCTTCGGAATGGCCTCCTGATCCATCATGTCGTGCAGCGCGTCGTAGAGCGGGCGCAGGTACGGGTCGATCTTCTCGCTCAGCGTGCCGGGCAGAAAGCCAAGGCGCTCACCGGCTTCCACCGCGGGGCGGGTGAGAATGATCCGGTTGACCTGCTTGAGTTTGAGCGCGTTGACGGCCTTGGCCATGGCCAGATAGGTCTTGCCGGTGCCGGCGGGGCCGATGCCGAAGACGATGGTGTGATTGTCGATGGCGTCGACGTAGCGCTTCTGGTTGAGCGTCTTGGGCCGGATGGTCTTGCCGCGCCGCGACAGGATGTCCAGGGTCAGTACTTCGGCCGGCGAGGCGTCGTCGGCGCCGGTCACCATGGCGACGCTGTGCCGGATCGAGTCCTGGGTCAGCGTCTGACCGCCGGCCACCACGGCCAGCAGCTCGGTCACGACGCGCTCGGCCAGGGCGACGTCGGCCGCCTCGCCGGACAGCGTCACGGCATTGCCGCGGACATGCAGATCCGCAGCAAGGGACCGTTCGAGGGCGCGCAGATTCTCGTCAGCGGAACCAAGCAGGCCCACCACGAGGTCAGGCGGAACATTGATGCTGCTCTTCACGTGGTTCTCCGTGGGAGAAGTGGAAGAGCCAGCGTTCGTCTCGCGGGGTGTCACGTGGCGTTCAGTGCCTGCTTTCCAGTTACGAGGCGCGGAGTTCCCCGCGCTGTTACGTCGGACACCTCAGTCTACCGTCGGGGCCTGACGCTGCCCAATGGACAACGACAGGCGCCAACGATGACTCACGCCCACCGCGGGGTCAGCACGCCCAGCGCGCCCAGGGCAACGGCCGCGGCGGTGGAGGTGCGCAGCACCGTCGGGCCCAGCCGCACCGCGTGGGCACCGGCCTCGATGAGTGCGGCCAGTTCGTCGTCGGTGATGCCGCCTTCGGGACCGACCACCAACGTGATCGAAGTCGCTTGCGCCAGAGGATGTTCGGTGATGGGTGTCGTCGCGGATTCATGCAACGCGAGCACCAGCCCACCGTCGGACACCCGGGTCAGCACGTCGGCGGTCGAGGCCACCCCGGAGACGTCAGGGATGTAGGCGCGCCGGGACTGGCGGGCGGCTGAGCGGGCCACCGCGTGCCACCGTCGTAACCCTTTCTCGGCGCGGGGTCCATCCCAACGGGCCACGCAGCGGGCGGACTGCCAGGCGACAAACGCGTCGGCACCCACCTCGGTGGCCAGCTCGATGGCCAGCTCGGAGCGGTCGGATTTCGGGATGGCCTGCACCACCGTCACCGCCGGAGTGGGTGCGGTCACGATGCGCCGGTCTTCGACGGTGGCCTGCAATCCGCGTTTCTCGACCGCCACGACGGTGCAGTCGGCCAGAGTTCCGGCGCCGTCGCCCAGCACGATGCGCTCCCCCACCCGGATGCGGCGCACACTGGCGGCGTGAAAGCCCTCGTCACCGTCGACGGTGGCCACTTCCCCGTTCTCGGGCACCCGGTCGAGATAAAACAGCGGGTCAGACACCCCTAGCGACCGCTGAAGGTCTCGCGCAGCCGGCTGAAGATGCTCCCGTTCTGGGCCGCCGCGGCGCGGGTGGACTTGACCTCGGCGATGTCGCGGGTGCGGTTGTTCTTCAGATCGCGCAGCAACTCGGCGTCGCGGGAATCCAGCTTGGCCGGCACCACGACGTTGATGTGTCCGTGCAGATTTCCCCGCACCCCGGAACGCAGGTGCGGCATGCCGTGCCCACGCAGCGTGCTGACCGAACCCGGTTGGGTGCCCGGCGGGATGGTGATCTCGATGGGGCCGTCCATGATCGCGTCGACGGTGACGGTGGTGCCCAGGGCTGCGTCGACCATGGGCACGTCGATGGTGAAATGCAGATCGTCGGTGTCGCGGATGAAGATCTCGTGCTCTTCTTCGTGCACCTCGACGTAGAGATCACCGGCGGGGCCGCCGCCCGGGCCGACCTCGCCCTGGGACGCCAGCCGGACCCGCATCCCGTCGCCGACCCCGGCGGGGATCTTGACGCTGATATCGCGGCGGGCACGCACCCGGCCGTCGCCGCCGCAGCGGTGGCACGGATCAGGGATGACCTCACCGACGCCCCGGCAGGTGGGGCAGGGCCGCGAGGTCATGACCTGGCCGAGCAGTGAGCGCTGCACGCTCTGCACCTCACCGCGGCCACCGCAGGTGTCACACGACACCGGAGTGGAATTCTCGTGGGTGCCCTTGCCCTGGCACCGGTCGCACAGCACCGCGGTGTCGACGGTGACCTGTTTGGTGACGCCGGTGGCGCATTCGGTGAGGTCGAGGCGCATCCGCAGCAGCGAGTCCGAGCCGGGACGCACCCGGCCCACCGGTCCGCGCGTCTGGGTGCCCGCCCCGAAGAACGCCTCGAAGACGTCGCCGAGCCCGCCGAAGCCGGCGAAGTTGTTGCCCCCACCGCCGGCGGCCGCGTTCTCCAGCGGATCACCACCGAGATCGACGATGCGGCGCTTCTCCGGATCGGAGAGCACCTCGTAGGCGACGGAGATCTCCTTGAACCTGGCCTGCGCCGCCTCGTCGGGGTTGACGTCCGGATGGAGCTCGCGAGCGAGCTTGCGATACGCACGCTTGAGTTCCGAGTCGCTCGCGCCCTGACTCACGCCGAGCAAACCGTAGTAATCCCGTGCCACGCTTTTCACACTTCCTTAGTCG
This sequence comes from Mycobacterium sp., assembly GCA_040512325.1. Lineage (GTDB taxonomy): Bacteria > Actinomycetota > Actinomycetes > Mycobacteriales > Mycobacteriaceae > Mycobacterium. The sequence goes on from JBEVFK010000191.1 coordinate 12,683, forward strand.
GGCATTCGTCATCGAATCGTCGTCATCGATATCGAGGCCCCGTTAGACCGTTTAGCGGGTGCCCAAGACCTCACCGATGTACAAGGCAACCGCCGCAACGCTGGAGATGGTTCCCGGATAGTCCATTCTGGTGGGTCCGAGGACGCCCATTCCGCCGAAGACCGTGTCCATTGTGCCGTATGTCGTGGACACCACCGACGTGCCCGCCATTTGCTCGGCTTCGGTCTCGTGCCCGATGCGCACCGTGATCTTTCCGGCCTGCTGCTGCGCGGCGAGCAGCTTGAGGACCACGACCTGCTCTTCGAGCGCCTCCAGCACCGAGCGCAGGGAGCCGCCGAAGTCGGCGGTGTTGCGGGTGAGGTTGGCAGTGCCACCCATGAGCAGCCGCTCCTCGGTGTGCTCGACGAGCGATTCCAGCAGCACCGTGGCGGAGCGGCCCACCGCGTCCCCCAGACCGCCCCGACCGTCGAGCTGCGACGCCAGATCCGCCACCGCGATCGAGGCCGCCGACAGCTTCTTGCCGTCGAGAGCGCCGCCCAGCATCTCGCGCAGCTGGGACATCTGGTGCTCGTCGAGGGTGTTTCCCAGCTCGACGATGCGCTGGTCGACGCGTCCCGAGTCGGTGATCACCACCAGCAGCAACCGGGCCGGGGACAGTGCCACCACCTCGAGGTGGCGGACCGTGGAGGCCGACAAGGTGGGGTACTGCACCACGGCGACCTGCCGGGTCAGCTGGGCCAGCAGCCGCACGGCCCTGCGGAGCACATCGTCGAGGTCGACCCCGGATTCCAAGAAGGTCAGGATGGCACGCCGCTCCGGACCCGACATCGGTTTCACGTTGTCGATGCGGTCGACGAACTCGCGATAACCCTTCTCGGTGGGTATCCGCCCCGAGCTGGTGTGCGGCTGGGCGATGTAGCCCTCGGCCTCCAATACGGCCATGTCATTGCGCACGGTGGCACTCGATACGCCCAGGTTGTGACGTTCGACGAGGGACTTGGATCCGATCGGCTCCTTGGTCGCCACGAAGTCTGCGACGATGGCGCGCAACACCTCAAAACGACGGTCATCGGCACTGCCCATTTTGTTGCACCTCCTAGATCCGTCCATTTTACGGCCACCAACAGGACAGATGCCGTTTCAGGGGGCCCGCGCCCGCCAACGAATCCTCAAGCGGTGGCAATGCGGGCTGTAACGACTAGCCTTTCGGCATGGTCAATTCGATCGGGGGGGCGAGTCGGGGGGCCGGCACGCAGGGGACGACCCTTCGATGATCTTCAAGGGTGTCCGCGAAGGCAAGCCGTATCCCGAGCACGGATTGTCTTACCGAGATTGGTCGCAGATCCCGCCGCGGCAGATCCGCCTCGACGAGTTGGTGACCACCACCACCGTGCTCGCCCTCGATCGGCTGCTGTCGGAGGATTCGACGTTCTACGGCGATCTGTTCCCGCATGCGGTCAAGTGGAAGGGCATCGTCTATCTCGAAGACGGCCTGCACCGAGCGGTCCGGGCCGCCCTGCGGAACCGGACGGTGATGCATGCGCGCGTCTTCGACATGGATCTGCTGGCCCCGACACGGCCCTAGTGTCTGGGCCGAGCGTGCGTGTTCCCGCACCACACGCCGCGAAAATCCCGTGGTTTGCGCACGCTCGCTTTACGTCCACGTTGGCGCGCAGTGGGGCCGCGAACAGGTAAGGCTCAGCCAGAGTGCGCAAACTACGGCTCTTCGACGGGATGTCGGCCGGGGACACGCACGCTCGCGGCAAGTGGGAGGGGAGGTACGAAACCCCGGCTCGGGGTGAGGTGGGGCTAGCGGATGCGGGCGTTGGTGGGGTCGTAGAGCGGTTTGAGCGACACCGCGATCGGATACCGCGTGCCACCGACGTTCACCTGATAGTCGCCTGCGTTCACCCAGGCGGCGTCGATCACGTCGCCACCGGCCCGCAGGTAGGCCAATCCGACACAGCTGCCGGTACTTTCACCCCAGGCCGCCGAGGTCACCTGCCCGGCCACCGCGCCGTCGCGCAAGATCAGCTCACCGCCCCACAGCATGGCCTCCGGTGACTCCACCTTGAAACTGACCAGCTTCTTGCGCGGGCCGTCGGCTCTGGCCTTCTCCAGTGCCGTGCGCCCCAGGAAGTCGATATCGGTCTTGAGCTTGCAGGCGAACAGCAGACCGGCCTCGGCGGGGTTCTCGCTGGGGGTCAGTTCGCGGCCGAAGGCCCGGTACCCCTTCTCCAGCCGCAGCGACTCGATGGCGTAGTAGCCGCCCCGGCCGATGCCGAACTGCGCGCCCGCGGACATCAGATCCTCGTACACCCCGACCGCGAACTCGGCGGGCACGTAAAGCTCCCAGCCCAATTCGCCGACGTAGGTGATGCGGGTGGCCCGCACCGTGGCATATCCGAGCGGGATCTCGCGACTGGTCCCGAAGCCGAACGCCTCGTCGGACAGATCGGCGTCGGTCAGACTTGCGAGCAGATCACGCGACCGGGGGCCCATGACACCGAACACCGCGTAGGCGGAGGTGACGTCGACCAGTGTCGCGTTGGCCCCGTCGGGCCAGCGCCTGCGAATCTGAGAATGTATGTGGTCCTTGTCGCGCTCGGTGGTGGCCGCGCTGCTGACGATGAGGAATTCCTGTGCACCGGTGCGGGTCACGGTCACATCGGACTCGTAGGTGCCACGCTCGTTGAGCATCCCGGTGTACACCGCGCGCCCGGGGTCACCGCCGATGTCGGCGGTGCACAACCACTGCAGCGCGGCCTCCGCGTCGGGTCCGACCATCAGGTATTTCGAGAACGACGTCTGATCGAACACCGTGACCTGGGAGCGGGTGGTGGTCTGCTCGGCCGCCGACCACGGCAGCCAGTTCGGTTTTCCCCAGGTGTAGTCAATGACCGGCTGCTCACCCTCGGGAGCGAAGAAGTTGGCCCGCTCCCAGCCCATCCGGCTGCCGAAGTTGGCGCCGGCGTCGACCAGCAGGTGGTGCACCGGCGACCGTCGGAAGGGCCGCGCGGTGGTCAT
>JBEVFK010000192.1:0-12408 GCA_040512325.1 Mycobacterium sp.
TACTTGCGGAACAGGTCGGGATGTTCCTTCAGTGCGGTGTCGGTGTCCAGGAAGATGACGCCCAGTGCTTCCAGGTCTTCACGGATCGAGTGGTACACCACCTCGGACTCGTACTGTGCGGCGACCCCGGACACCAGACGCTGCTTCTCGGCCTCGGGGATGCCGAGCCGGTCGTAGGTGTTCTTGATGTCGGCCGGCAGGTCATCCCACGTGGCGGCCTGCTTCTCGCTGGAGCGCACGAAGTACTTGATGTTGTCGAAGTGGATGCCGTCGAGATCGGATCCCCAGTTCGGCATCGGCTTCTTCTCGAAGGTGCGCAGCGCCTTGAGGCGGATGTCGAGCATCCACTGCGGCTCGCTCTTCTTCGCGGAGATATCGCGCACGACGGCTTCGGACAGCCCACGCTGCGCGCTGGCGCCCGCGACGTCGGAGTCCGACCAGCCGTAGCCGTAGTTGCCCAGGGAGGCGATGGTCTCCTCTTGGGTCAGCGGGCTGGTCGCTGCATCCGGGGTGAGTGTCATGACGACGCTCCTTCGAATATCTCGGTGTTTCGTGGGCTTCGGCGCAGGCTGTGTGCCGAAGATGGTGCGTGTCTCTCAGCTGCCGGTGCCGAGCGGTACGTGGGTGGTACAGGCGCAGTCACCGTTGACGATTGTCGCCAGCCGTTGCACATGAGTACCCAGGACTTCGGACATCGCCTGGGCTTCGGCCTCACAGAGTTCGGGGAACTCCTCGGCCACATGTGACACGGGGCAGTGATGCTGGCAGATCTGCACGCCGCGGGCGCTTCCGCCGATGCGGGTGGTGGTGGTGGCGTACCCGGCTTTGGTCAGCGCGCCGGCGATTCGGTCGGCGGCTGCTTCCACCTGGTGATCTCCGGTGTCCTCAGCGCGGGCCACGCCGGCGAGGATGGTGTCGATACGCCGGCGCGCGAACGTCTGGACGGCTTGCTCGCCGCCGATCTCGCGGAGCTGGCGCATGGCCGCCGCCGCCAGATCGTCATAGGCGTGTTGCAGCTTGGCCCGGCCGGCCGACGTCAGCCGATAGCGTTTGGCCGGCCGACCACGGCCTTCCTGCTGCCACGCGGCCGCGGCGTTGGCTTCGGCGTCACCGGCATCGATGAGCGCGTCGAGGTGACGGCGCACCCCGGCCGCGGACAGACCGAGCTGGTCGCCGATGGCGCTGGCAGTGATCGAACCCGACTCCAGCAGCAACTGGATGATCGCTTTCCGGGTGTGCCCATCCTGAGTCGCCGGCACGGCGTCATGCGCGCGCTGGACCTCGGATTGGATTTCCACAACACCAGTGTGACGCAATTGCCGAGGCCGGTCTAGCAAGGTCACCCTTAGCAGGGCGTCTGAATACTCACACAGGTGATCGGGAATAGACCCGTACCGCGGCGCGGATAGTCTGCAGTGATGGCCGGCCGTCGACGTTCGTGGAGTTCGTCGATTGCGCAGTGGCACGGTGACGAACGTCCGGTCGGCTCGCCCCTCAATGATGCCGAACTTAGCGCAATGCGCAGGACCCGGCTGTTCGGGGCCACCGGCACCGTCCTGATGGCCATCGGCGCGCTCGGTGCAGGCGCCCGCCCGGTGGTCCAGGATCCGACGTTCGGGGTCCGGCTGCTCAACCTGCCGTCCCGGATCCAGACCGTGTCGCTGACGATGACCACCACCGGCGCCGTAATGATGGCGCTGGCCTGGTTGATGCTGGGGCGGTTCGCGCTGGGCAAGCGGCGGATGTCCCGCAGCCAGCTCGACCGCACCCTGATGCTGTGGATGCTGCCGCTGCTGGTCGCACCTCCGATGTACAGCAAGGACGTCTACTCCTATCTGGCGCAGAGCCAGATCGCCCGGATCGGGGAAGACCCGTACCGGGTCGGTCCGGCGCCCGGCCTCGGACTCGATCACGTGTTCACCCTGTCGGTGCCCAGCCTGTGGCGCGAGACCCCCGCGCCCTACGGCCCGCTGTTCCTGTGGATCGGCGAAGGCATCTCCGCACTGACCGGCGAGAACATCGTCGCCGCGGTGCTGTGCCACCGGCTCGTGGTGCTCGTCGGCGTCGGTCTCATCGTCTGGGCCACCCCGCGGTTGGCGCGGCGCTGCGGCGTCGCCGAAGTCTCGGCGCTGTGGCTGGGCGCCACCAACCCGTTGCTGTTCATGCACCTGGTGGCCGGCATCCACAACGAAGCCCTGATGCTGGGCCTGATGCTCGCCGGCACCGAGTTCGCGTTGCGCGGAATCGAAGGCACCAGACGGCTGCTCCCCCGGCCGCTGCAGCTCCCCCGCGGCCGGGCCCAGTGGTCGGGCTGGGTGCCGCTGGGCATGCTCGCGGCCGGGACCGTGCTGATCACGATGTCCTCGCAGGTCAAGCTGCCGTCACTCCTGGCTCTGGGGTTCGTCGCGATGGCCCTGGCACATCGGTGGGGTGGCACCGTCAAGGCCTTCTTCGCCGCCAGTGTCAGCCTCGGCGCGGTGTCGCTGGTGGTGATGACCGTCATCGGCTGGGCCAGTGGTCTGGGCTTCGGCTGGCTGTTCACTCTCGGCACCGCCAACGTGGTGCGCAGCTGGATGTCGCCGCCCACGCTGTTGGCACTGGGCACCGGGCAGGTCGGGATCCTGCTGGGGCTCGGCGATCACACCACCGCGGTGCTGTCGCTGACCCGCGCCATCGGTGTGCTCATCATCACCGTGCTGGTCACCTGGCTGCTGCTGTCGGTACTCCGCGGTCGCCTGCACCCGGTCGGCGGTCTCGGCGTGGCCCTGGGCGCCACCGTCCTGCTGTTTCCGGTGGTCCAGCCGTGGTATCTGCTGTGGGCCATCATCCCGTTGGCCGCCTGGGCCACCCGACCCGGCTTCCGGACCGCCGCGATCGCCGTCACCTTGATCGTCGGCATCTTCGGGCCGACCGCCAACGGCGACCGGTTCGCCCTGTTCCAGATCGTCGACGCGACCTTGGCGAGCGCGCTGATCGTGGCGCTGCTCATCGTCCTGACCTACCGCCGGCTGCCGTGGCGGGCGATACCGCACCTCATCGAGGAGAACGAACCGCCGACCGGACCGTCGAAGACGACACCGGATCCCGATGCGGACGTCGCCGCAGCTCCTCCGGGTGTGACGAAGCCACCGGCTCCACCCCGCACCGCGCCCGACGCCTACGCTGAGTCCCCGTGAGCTCGACGTCGGCCGTACCCGCTGGAGAAACCCCGGCGGCTGTCCCCTTGCGCCTGCGCGGAATCACCAAGCGCTATGGGGCGACCACGGCTGTGGCCGGATTGGATCTCGACGTGCACCGGGCCGAGGTCCTGGCCCTGCTCGGCCCCAACGGCGCAGGTAAAACCACCACGGTCGAGATGTGCGAAGGCTTCCTGCGCCCGGACAGCGGCACCATCGAAGTCCTGGGCCTGGATCCGTTCGTCGACAATGCCCGGCTGCGCGCGCGCATCGGGGTGATGCTGCAGGGTGGCGGCGGTTATCCGGCGGCGCGGGCCGGCGAGATGCTCGATCTCGTCGCGTCCTACGCGGCCAACCCGCTCGACCCGCGCTGGCTGCTCGACACGCTGGGCTTGACCGACGTGGCCCGCACCACCTATCGGCGGCTCTCCGGCGGCCAGCAACAGCGATTGGCGCTGGCGTGCGCGCTCGTCGGCCGTCCCGAACTGGTGTTCCTCGACGAGCCCACCGCCGGCATGGACGCGCATGCCCGCCTGGTGGTGTGGGAACTGATCGATGCCCTGCGCCGCGACGGCGTCACCATCTTGCTGACCACCCACCACCTCAAAGAAGCCGAGGAACTCGCCGACCGCCTGGTGATCATCGATCACGGGGTGGCCGTCGCCGAGGGCACCCCCGCAGAGCTGATGCGCAGCGGCGCCGAGGATCAGCTGCGGTTCACCGCGCCCCGGAAGCTGGATCTGACGTTGCTGGTCACTGCACTGCCGGAGAACTACCGCGCCACCGAGGTGGTGCCGGGTGAATACCTGGTGGAAGGTCACATCGACCCGCAGGTGCTGTCCACGGTGACGGGCTGGTGTGCCCGGCTGAACGTGTTGGCCACCGATATGCGCGTCGAACAGCGCAGCCTCGAGGACGTCTTCCTCGAGCTCACCGGCCGGGAGTTGCGATGAGTAAAGTGCTGTTCCCCGAGGGCACCTTCACCCCGGACCCTCGGCCCAACACCGTGCAGAAGATGCTCACGGCGCAGTTCGGTCTCGAACTGAAGTTGTTGTTGCGCAACGGCGAACAGCTGTTGCTGACGATGTTCATCCCGATCACCCTGCTGGTGGGATTGACACTGCTGCCCCTGGGCTCATTCGGCGACAACCGGGCGGCCACCTTTGTCCCGGCGATCATGGCGTTGGCGGTGATCTCCACCGCGTTCATCGGCCAGGCCATCGCGGTCGCCTTCGACCGGCGCTACGGAGCGCTGAAACGCTTGGGCGCCACTGCTTTACCTGTCTGGGGCATCATCGCGGGCAAGTCACTGGCCGTGGTCGCCGTGGTGTTCCTGCAGGCGATCGTGCTCGGCGCCATCGGGATCGCGCTGGGCTGGCGCCCGAGCCCGGTCGGGCTGTTGATCGGTGCGGTGATCATCGCGTTGGGCACCGCAGGGTTCGCCGCGCTGGGCTTGCTGCTGGGCGGCACGCTGAAGGCCGAGATCGTCTTGGCCTTGGCGAACCTGCTGTGGTTCGTCTTCGCCGCGCTCGGTGCCCTGACGCTGGAGTCGGATGCGGTGCCGGCGGCACTGTCCTGGGTCGCGCGTCTCACTCCGTCGGGCGCGCTCACCGAAGCCCTGACGCAGGCCATGACCATGTCGGTGGACTGGTTCGGACTCGCGGTGCTGGCGGTCTGGGGTGCGCTGGCGGCAGTGTGCGCACTGCGCTGGTTCCGCTTCACGTGACTCCTGAGCCATGACGACCGTGCTCGGCATCGACGGCTGCAAACGCGGCTGGGTGGGTGTCGAGTTGCACGACGGCCGGTTCGCCGCCGCCCATGTCGACGGCACGTTGGCCGGCCTACTGGCCGCGGTGCCCAACGCCGCAGCCGTCGGCGTCGACATGCCGCTGGGTCTGATGGCGACCGCGGAGCGTGCCTCCGACCGCGCCGCACAACGTCTGCTCGCCGCACGGTCCGCGAGCATCTTCGTGATGCCGCCGCGGCCGGTGTTCGACGCCCCTGATCATGCGACGGGAACGGCGTTGTCCGTCGCTCTCACCGGCAAGGGCATCAGCATTCAGGCGTGGGGGTTGAAAGCCAAACTGCTGGAAGCTGAAAACCTGTACTCGGGCACGTCGCTGCCGCTGTTCGAGGTGCATCCCGAGCTGTCCTTCCGGCAGCTGGGCCTGCTTCCCACCGACGGCAGCAAGAAGAGCTGGCGCGGTCAGCGGGCCCGACTGCGGGTCCTCGGCGCAGCAGGAATCGAGCTCCCGGAGGATCTGGGGCCGGTCGAGGCGGTCCCCGCCGACGATGTGCTCGATGCGGCTGCGGCGGCGTGGAGTGCGCACCGGATCGCCTGCGGCACCGCGTTTTGTGTGCCGGACCCGCCGCAGGTCAACGAGCAGGGCCAGCAGCTGGCGATCTGGTGCTGAGCTGAGGCAACAGGAATTCCAGCTGTCCGACTTCTTCGATGTTGTGCTTGACCCAGGCCCGGGCCATCGCGGCGGGGAACCTGCGGGTCAGCAGGTAGTTGATCGGCGTGCACAGTGCCGAGCGCGCGCCGATGTCCATCACGGTGACGTAGTGCGTCCCGTCCGTTCCGGCCGACCAGGTGTGTTCCAGCTGGAAGATCGGCACGCCGGCGACCCGCTGCACGAGGCGTAGTCCGGTCTCGTCGAGTTTCTCCACCCGGTCGACGATGTCGACGGCGTAGTCGTCACGGCCGAACCTCTCGACGATCCGGAACTTCGCGCCTTCGGCGGCTCCCCCGCCCGGCGCCGGCTCGGCCAGCTCCCATCTCAGGTGGTCGAGCGGGTGCCAGGCCAGGTATCGCGGGACGACCTCGCCGCCGTAGGTCATGGTCTCGCCGAGGTGGGTGAACCACGCCAGGAGGTCTGCCGGCGTGACGCCGGGCAGCGGGCGATGGTCGATGGTGATCCGGCGGCGCAGGTGCGGCGCGGCGGTGTAGCGGACGGTCGCAGTGTCCACGGTCCGGAACGGAAAGAGGACGGGAACGGACATGTCAGGTCTCCTTTCTCCCGCGAGCAGACAGAGAAGCGGGTGACTCTCGGGGATTCCACCCGTTTTGGCGTCTGCTCTGGAAGATACGGTGGCGTTTCTTATGTAGGCAGGTTAGGCTTCCAAAATAAGAAACGCAAGCGTTTCTCTCTGGAGGTGTGATGCAGCGTCGTCGAGGTGCGGAACTGGAAGCTGCCATCCGGGGCGCCGTCCTGGAGTTGATCGGCGCGCGGGGCGCGGCCGGCGTGACGATGGACGCGGTGGCGGCCGCCGCAGGCACCAGCAAACCCGTGCTCTACCGGCGCTGGCCCGACAGCCAGGCCCTGGTGCGCGACACCCTGCTGCGGCTGGCGACCACCGCCATTCCGCATACCGACACCGGTACCTACCGCGAGGACATGCTGGCGATGCTGCGTGGCTGGGTGGCGCTGTTCACCGGGCCCCTGGCGCCGGTGCTGCGGTCGGTGATCGGCGCGATGGCCCACGACGACGTGCTGATGAGGGCATTCCGGACCGACGTGATCGGGTGGCGCAAGGAGGAGATGGCCGCCATGCTGGGGCGCGGCGTGACGCGCGGGGAGGTGCGGGCGGACATCCCGGTCGACATCATCCGTGAACTCGCACAGAGCGTGCTGTGGCACCGCCTGCTCGTCACCGGCGATCCCATCGACGACGATCTCGCGGTCCGGCTGGTCGACGAGATCCTGGTGCCGCTGGTCGCCCCTACTACAGCCGGTAGTTAGCACTCCCCTAGTCTTGAAGCGTGCTATTTCAGCGGCTGGTCGACCGCCTGCCTGAAGCCAGCCTGCGGACGCAACGGGTGATCGCCGCGTTGGTCATCCTGACCCAGGGCGGTATCGCCGTCACCGGCGCCATCGTGCGCGTCACCGCGTCCGGGCTCGGCTGCCCCACCTGGCCACAGTGCTTTCCGGGCAGCTTCACCCCGATGCCGCACCCGGAAGTCGCCGGCATCCATCAGGCCGTCGAGTTCGGCAACCGACTGCTGACCTTCGCGGTGGTACTCACCGCGGCTGCCGCGGTGCTGGCCGTCACCCGGGCGCGCCGCCGTCGCGAAGTGAAGTTCTACGCCTGGCTGATGCCGGCGTCGACGGTGGTGCAGGCCGTGATCGGCGGCATCACCGTGCTCACCGGGCTGCTGTGGTGGACCGTGGCGATCCACCTGCTCGCGTCGATGACCATGGTGTGGCTGGCCGTGCTGCTGTACGTCAAGATCGGCGAGCCCGACGCCGGTGTTCCGCGCACGACCATCGCGCGGCCGCTGCGCCTGCTGACCGTGCTCACCGCGGCGACCCTGGCCGCGGTGCTGGTGGCAGGCACGCTGGTGACCGCGGCCGGCCCCCACGCCGGCGACAAGAGCGTCGAGCGACCGGTGGCGCGGCTGCAGATCGAGATCACCACGCTGGTGCACCTCCACTCGTCGCTGCTGGTGGCCTACCTCGCCCTGATCGTCGGCCTCGGTTTCGGCTTGTGGGCCGTGGGTGCACAGCGCCCCGTGATGATCCGGCTCTATGTGCTGCTCGGTCTGGTGGCGGCCCAGGGCCTCATCGGTGCGGTGCAGTTCTTCACCGGGGTGCCTGCCGCGCTGGTCGCCGTGCACGTCGCCGGGGCCGGGGCATGTACCGCGGCCACCGCGGCGCTATGGGCTTCCCTACGACAACGGACGATGCGAGAGCGGGCCGAGCCCGAGCCGCTCCAGAGCTGACTCGACGCACACCGCGAACTGCCGCTGCGCCACCTCGCGCTCACCGGCACCGAGTTGCCGCCACCCCAGCGACGGCTCCACCAACTCCAGTTCCAGCAGCTGCGGATCATGGTGGTGGCCGAGCAGATCCACCCGGGCGTACAGGAATTCGTCGGGACCGCGACCCAGCCGCGTGGCGGCCGCCGCCAGCGCGGCATACCCCACGTCCCACAGTTCCAGCTCCGGATCCGCCGGCGACAGCGACTCCTCGGCGTAGGTCCCTGACTCGTCGAACACCGGCGTGCTGCCCGGCGGCGGCAGCATCGGCCCCTTGGTGAAAGCGTGCGACCGCTGCCCGCCGAGGAAGACCAGAGCCGTCTCCCCTTCCTCGACGCGCGGGTCATAGGGCTGCACCATGGCCGTCGCACCGCCCTCCTGCAGGGTGGCAGCGTGATCGCGAGCAGCGGAGTGGTCGGTGAACCGTTGCGCCCCCACTGATCCGGCACCGACAGACGGCTTGACCACCACTTCCCCGCCCGGCAGGTGCACGGTCTGCCCCGGCGCGAAGAACTCACTCTCCACCACCGGCACCCCCGCCACAGCCAGGTCATGCAGATAGGTCTTGTCGGTGTTCCACCGCACCACATCGGGCCCGTTCAGCAGGTTCGGGACCTGAGTCGACCACTGGAGGAACTCGTCGAGGCGGTCGATGTAGTCCCAGGTGGCACGCAGGATCACCACGTCGCTGTCGAGAGTCCGCGGGTCGTCCCAGGACAACCAGGTGGCGTGCAGGCCGCGGGCTCGCAAGGCCGCGACCAGGCCGTCGTCGTCGCCGTCGCCGGTGATCAGTTTGGGGCAGCCCGCCAGCACGATCCTGGGGTGGAAGACATCGGGGCGTGCCAATTTCATCGGCGACTTCACGTTCAAGGATGATAGTCACCATGCACGCGATCGAAGTCCCGGAAACCGGTGGTCCCGAAGTCCTGCGCTACGTCGAACGGCCGACGCCGTCACCGGGTCCCGGCCAGGTCCTGATCAAAGCCGAGGCAATCGGTGTCAATTTCATCGACACCTATTTCCGGTCCGGCCTCTACCCCCGGGAGACGCCGTTCATCTCGGGCAGCGAGTTGTGCGGGATCGTCGAAGCCGTCGGCGATGACGTGGTGGCGCTCAATGTCGGCGATCGCGTGGTCACCAACACCGCTGTCGGTGCCTACGCCGAATACGCGGTGGCACCGGCCGATTTCGTCGCTTACGTCCCCGACGGGGTGGCGCCGGATGCAGTGGCGTCAGCGCTGCTCAAGGGGATGACGGCGCATTATCTGATCAAGTCCGTCTACGCGGTGCAGCCGCTGGACACCGTGCTGGTGCACGCCGGGGCCGGCGGCGTGGGACTGATCCTGACCCAGTGGGCCACCAGCATCGGCACCCGCGTCATCACCACCGCGTCGACACCGGAGAAGGCCGAACTGTCCCGGCAGGCCGGTGCCATCGAGGTACTCGACTACCCCAGCACCGACGAGGGCGGCGCCGCCGACTTCGCCGCCCGGGTCCGGGACCTGACCGACGGTGCCGGAGTGGCCGCGGTGTACGACGGGGTGGGCAAGACGACATTCGAGGCGAGCCTGGCCAGCCTGGCGGTCCGCGGCATGCTGGCACTCTTCGGTGCCGCCAGCGGGCCCGTCCCGCCGGTGGACCCGCAGCGGCTCAACGCCGCGGGTTCGGTGTTCCTCACCCGGCCCAATCTGGGGAGCTACACCCGCACCGCGGACGAGTTCGCGTGGCGGGCCGGCGAGCTGCTCGACGCCATCAAGTCCGGCGCCATCAGCATCAACGTCAGCGCGCACTACCCGCTGGAGAACGCCGAACAGGCACACCGCGATCTGCAGGGCCGCAAGACCGTGGGCTCCATCGTCCTGATCCCATAGTGATTTGTGGAGTCCTACCGGTGCTGAGCGCCGCTAGGACTCCACAAATCCCTCAGAAAACGGTGGGCAGCGCGAAGGCCGAGTCGACGGCCAGCGCGCAGAAGACGACGGCCAGATAATTGTTGGACTGCAGGAACAGCCGCAGGGGTTTGACGGGTTCGCCGCGGCGGACGCCGGCATACAGCTGGTGGGCCATCACCAGGAACCACACGCCTGCCAGGGCCGCGACGGCGGTGTAGAGCCAGCCGGTCGCCGGCACCAGGGCCAGCGTGGCCAGGACCGTCAGCCAGGTGTAGATGACGATCTGGAAGGTGACCTGCTTCTCGGTGGCCACCGTGGGCAGCATCGGCACGCCGGCCGCGGCGTAGTCGTCCTTGTAGCGCATGGCCAGCGCCCAAGTGTGCGGCGGCGTCCAGAAGAAGATGACCGCGAACATCACCAGCGCGGGCCATTCGATGGTCCCGGTGACCGCGGACCAGCCGATCATCACCGGCATGCAGCCTGCCGCGCCGCCCCACACCACGTTCTGCGAAGTACGACGCTTCAGCAGCAGTGTGTAGATGAAGACGTAGAACGCGATGGTCACCACGGCGAGCACACCGGACAGCAGGTTCGTGGTCTGCCACAGCCAGAAGAACGAACCGACCGAGAGCACCAGACCGAAGACCAGGGCGTGCCTGGTGGGTACCGTTTCCCGCGCCAGCGGCCGCAGGGCGGTGCGCTTCATCACCTTGTCGATATCGGCGTCGGCCACGCAGTTGAGCGTGTTGGCGCCCGCTGCGGCCAGCATTCCACCGATCAGGGTGTTGGCGATCAGCAGCGGATCGATCACGCCGCGCTCCGCCAGCAGCATTGCCGGGATGGCGGTGACCAGCAACAGTTCGATGACGCGCGGCTTGGTGAGCGCGAGATAGGCCAGAAACACCGTGCGGATCCGCTTCGGCGCACCAGAACGGAGATGGCGCTCGCGAATGCTCACGCAGTCAACTCCCTCGTACTCATGCTGTGGTCTTCGTGCGAAGGTCGCGTCGCCTCGCTCGTCTACTACAGACGATGGTAGACCGACGGCGGACCGAACCATGACCGCAGGGTCCCTTCCGGCGTTCGGAATGAAGGGCTGACGAATTCTGCCCCACGCAGCCTGCGACGACAGGCACCGGAGCACTAGGGTTGGATGGTGCGGCCTGCCAACCAGCCATGCCACCAAGGAGTGAGCTTGTGACCACCGTCGAAGAAATCGCGACGCTGACCGAACCCCACCACCCCGAAGACTGGACCGACGTGGATTCCACGGCGGTCGACACGGTGCGTGTGCTCGCCGCTGACGCGGTGCAGAAGGTCGGCAACGGACACCCCGGAACCGCGATGAGCCTGGCTCCGCTGGCCTACACGCTGTTCCAGCGTCAGATGCGCCACGACCCGAGCGACGTGCACTGGCTGGGCCGCGACCGGTTCATCCTGTCCTGCGGACACTCCAGCCTGACCTTGTACCTGCAGCTCTACTTGGGCGGCTTCGGCCTCGAGCTCGCCGACATCGAGTCGCTGCGCACCTGGGGCTCGAAGACGCCGGGTCACCCGGAGTTCCGGCACACCCTCGGCGTCGAGATCACCACCGGCCCGTTGGGTCAGGGTCTGGCCTCGGCGGTCGGCATGGCAATGGCCGCCCGCTACGAGCGTGGCCTGTTCGACCCGGACGCCCCGGCCGGGGAAAGCCCGTTCGACCACTTCATCTACGTGATCGCCTCCGATGGTGACATCGAAGAGGGTGTCACCAGCGAGGCGTCGTCGCTGGCGGGCGTTCAGCAGCTGGGCAACCTGATCGTGTTCTACGACCGCAACCAGATCTCCATCGAGCACGACACCAACATCGCCTTGAGTGAAGATGTGCCCGCGCGCTACCGCGCCTACGGCTGGCACGTGGTGGAAGTCGAGGGCGGCGAGAACGTCGTCGGTATCGAGAATGCGATCGCCGAGGCCAAGAAGGTCACCGACAAACCGTCGTTCATCTCGGTGAAGACGATCATCGGCTATCCCGCCCCCACCAAGATGAACACCGGAGGGGTCCACGGGTCGGCGCTGGGTGACGACGAGGTGGCCGCCACCAAGAAGGTGCTGGGCTTCGATCCCGACAAGACGTTCGAAGTCCGCGACGAGGTGATCAACCACACGCGCAAGCTGGTCGACCGCGGTCGTGAGGCGCACGAGAAGTGGCAGCCCGAGTTCGACGCGTGGGCCGAGCGCGAACCCGAGCGCAAGAAGCTCTTGGACCGGTTGCTGGCCCAGGAGTTGCCCGAAGGCTGGGACGCCGACATCACCTACTGGGAGCCCGGTTCCAAGTCGGTGGCCACCCGCGCCGCGTTCGGGCAGGTGCTCAACGACGTCGCGCCGAAGTTGCCCGAATTGTGGGGCGGCTCAGCCGATCTCGCGGGCAGCAACAACACCACCATCAAGGGCGTCAAATCGTTCGGCCCGCCGTCGATCTCCACCGAGGACTTCACCGCGGACTGGTACGGCCGTGTGCTGCACTTCGGCATCCGCGAGCACGCGATGGGTTCGATCCTGTCCGGCATCGTGCTGCACGGACCCACCCGCGCGTTCGGCG
>JBEVFK010000193.1:0-17659 GCA_040512325.1 Mycobacterium sp.
CTGGTCGAGAACCCCTCCTCGAGGACGATCACCTCGTCGGCGCCGGCCTCGGTGGCCACGCTGATCTCATGCTCGCCCGCGACACCGGCGATCACCCACGCCTTCAGCCCTTTGGCCACCTGCACGGCGGCACTGCCGATCCCGCCCGCAGCGCCCATCACCAGCACGGACTCGCCGGCTTCCAGTCGGCCGCGTCGTGCCAGCGCGAAGTGCACCGTGTGGTGGTTGACCACCAGACCCGCCGCGACGTCGAATCCCATGTCGTCCGGGATTGCGACCAGCGAGTGCAGCGGTACCGCCACCGACTCGGCATAGGAGCCGTCCCAGACGAACGCCATCACCCGGTCACCGACCTCCCAGACGGAATCGGCAGGTGCCCAACGGATCACACCGGCCACTTCACAGCCGGGGGTGAACGGTGTCTCCGGTTTGCGCTGATACTGGCCCTTGGTGAGCAACAGGTCCGGAAAGTTGATGCCGATCGCCTTGACCGCCACGATTGCGGCATCTCCCTCGTGCGGGAGCTCGGGCACTTCGTCGAGTGTCAACGCTGTCGGTCCGTCGTAGGAATGGAGCCGGAAAGCCTTCACTGGTCGTCGTCACCTCTCAGCCGGATGAGCAGCTCCGCCACGCACGCCGGCTTGTCGCCGCCTTCGATCTCCATCGCCACCCGCAACGAGGCCTGCACCCCGCCGGCAACGGGTTCCGCTCCCACCAGCGTGAGCCTGCCCCGGAGTCTCGAGCCCACCGGGACGGTAGCCGGAAAGCGAATCTTGTTGGCACCGTAGTTGATCGACGCGACGGCATCGTCCACCACGAACAGTTCGTTGAGCACCGGTGCGATCAGCGACATCGTCAGGTAGCCGTGCGCAATGGTGGTGCCGTAGGGCCCGTCGGCAGAGCGCTCCGGATCAACGTGAATCCACTGGGGATCCTCGGTGATCTCGGCGAAGGTGTCGATGCGGGGTTGATCGATGTGCATCCAGTGGCTGACCCCCAGGTCGAGGTCTTTCTGCTCGATCAGGGAGGCGATGGTCAATCCGGTCACAGTGACGCCACTCATATCGACATCCCACCGTCGACGGCAAGCACCGCGCCGGTGATGAAGCCGGCTTCCTCGGAGGCCAGGAATCCGATCGCCGGGCACATCTCGCTGGCCTGGGCGAAGCGGCCCATCGGAATGGCCGCTGTCATCTCGGCTTTCTTGTCCGGCGGAATGGAGGCGATCATCCGCGTCTCGGCGTTCGGGGCGATCGCGTTGACGGTGACACCGAAGCGGGCCAGCTCTTTGGCGGCGGTCTTGGTGAAGCCGATGATGCCGGCCTTGGCCGTTCCGTAGTTGGACTGCCCCGGGTTGCCGCGAAGGCCGGTGTAGGAGGTGATGTTGATGATGCGCCCGAACGAGTGCTTGCGGAAGTGGGGCACACACTCGCGGGTGAACCGGAACGCTCCGCCGGCATGGACTTCCAGTACGTCCTGCCAGTCTTCGTCGGTGAGCTTCCAGACCACCTTGTCCCGCAACACCCCGGCGTTGTTGACCACCACATCGACCTTGCCTGCGTCCTCGATGACGGCGGCCACGGCTGCCTGCACCTCAGTGGTGCTGCGGACATCTGCCACGATGGCCACGCCGCCGGCCCGTTTGGCCGCATCGTGGAGTTCGTCGGCGTCGATGTCGACCATGTAGGTCTGCGCCCCGGCATTGGCGAAAAACGAGCCCAGTTCGAACCCGATGCCGCGCGCGGCGCCGGTGACGATGACGGATCTACCGGTGAAGTCGTAGGTCAAATTGCCCATGGAAAAGCACCTTTCGAGAGATTCTGGAGTGGTCAGGCGGACGGTCTGCGCAGGACCAGCGACGCGTTCTGGCCGCCGAAGCCGAAGGAGTTGATCTGGATGACATCGGCTTCCACCTGGGCGGGTTTCTGGGTGATCACCCGGAAGTCCGCCTCCGGGTCGACGGTGACCGTGCCCGCGGCGTTGGGGAACATGCCGGATTCGAAGGTTTCGAGCGCAGCCACCGCACTCATCGCCCCGGAGGCCGCGCCGGTGTGGCCGGTATGGCCCTTGATCCCGGTGACCGGCAGATCTCTGCCGCCGTGTACCGCGTTGATGGCGCGGATCTCGGCGGTGTCACCTTTGGCCGTCCCGGTCGCGTGGGCGTAGATGGCGTCGACCTGGGTGGGCTCCAGTCCGCCGTTGGCGAGCGCTTTGCGCATCACCAGGGCTTCCCATTTGCCGTTCGGTTCCGGGGCGGAGGGGTGGGGGCCGTCGGCCAGCGAGGCGTACCCGACGATCTCGGCCAGGATGCGCGCACCCCGCGCGAGCGCATGCTCCTCGCTCTCGATGACGAACATGGCGCTGCCGTCGCCGATCACGATGCCCGAGCGGTCCTTGTCGAAGGGAGTCAGGGTGCGCCGCTCGTCGGTACTTCCCGTGATCATCCCGTACTGGGCCTGCGCGAAGTACCAGGCGGGTGCGAAGTCACCGTCACCCGCTGTCACCGCCTCCGTTCCGCCGGTGATCACGACATCGGCCTCACCGGACCGGATCAGCCTGGCGGCGTTGCCGATTGCGTCATTGGAGGACGCGCATGCAGTGGTCACGGTCAGCAAGGGGCCGTGCAGTGAGTAGCGCATCGCCAACTGGGAGCCGGCCATGTTGGGCAGGATCCGGATCATCGTCTTGCGATCGACGCCTTTGGCCCCGTCGCGTTCGTAGTCGCGCTGCGCCTGGCTCAGAGACCGGGTGCCACCCATGCTGGTGCCGTGCACCACCCCGGTGCGTTCCGGGTCCAGTTCGTCCAGGCCGGCATCCAGTCTGGCCTGTTCGGCTGCTGCCAGGGCCCACTGCGCGAACAGATCGGTTCCGTCGGCGACTTTCTCGCTCATCCACTGGGTGGGCTCGAAGTCCCGGACGGGAGCGAACCAGAAGGACTCGGTCTCGCCGGGCCACGAGATCCGGCCCACCCCCGAGACGTTGTTGCGGAGCGCATCGAGGTAGTCCGGGACGGAGTTGCCCATCGGGGAGATGATGCCCCGGCCGGTGATGACAACCTTATGCATGTCGAATACCTTCTCTCAGTGCTGATTCGGTCTTGGTTCTGTCGAGCCCCCGGCGCACCGCGGCGATCAGGTAGGGACGGAGCTCCTCGGGAGCGACGATGTGGTCTATCGAACCCACGTGCAGCGCACGCTCCACGGTGTGGATGTCGTCGAACTCCCGTGCCACCGCCGCCTGGATCTCGGTGGTGATCTGTCCGGTCAACTGGTGCAACTGATGTTGCAGCACCGGTTGTTCATCCGCGCCGGCCTCGGCCAGCTGGCTTTCCAGTGCGGCAACAGCGGCATCCTGTCTGACCCGGGCGCGGACCTCGCGGGTGAAGACCACGGCCGCGGCCGGTGCGCCACCGATCACCGACGCCCGCGAACCCGCCACCGCCGAGACTTCCATGTTCGGATTGAGCGACTTCGAGAACACCACGTAGGCGCCGCCGTGATACCGGGAGATGACGCTGAACACGATCGGTCCACGGAAGTTGACTATCGCCCTGCCGATCTCGGCTCCGTATTCCAGTTGCAGCTTGCGCATCGACTCCGGTGATCCGTCGAAGCCCGACAGGTTCGCGAGAATCACCAATGGCCGTCGCCCACTGGCGCCGTTGATGACGCGTGCCAGTTTCTTGGACGATTGTGGGAACAGTGTGCCTGCGGTCCAGGAGTCGGGACCGTCCACCGGACGTGGCAACCGCCGCCGGAGATTCTGCGATTCGATCCCGATCAGGGAGACGGCGAAGCCGCCCAGCCGGGTGTCCCAGGCCACGACGTTCTCGGCGTCCTGCCACCCCGTCCAGCGTTCGAGGGGCGGGGCGTCCTGGTCGCGCACCGCCGAGAGCACCGATCGAATGTCGAACGGCCGCTTACGGTCCGGATTGTGAACGGGTGAGAAGATGTCACCCACCTGCGCGAAGGACGCACCGTTGCCGTCGTTGTGATGCGGGCAGGGCCGGATGTCGCGGTCCGTCGGGTCAGAGGTGTCCAGCCAGGCGCCGTGTGGCAGCGACGAGGCGTAGTGCCGGAACAGCACCGCGCAGGCCGACTCGACATCGGGCACCCAGAACTGCGCCTGGCCGTTGGGCCCGGCGATGCGCTCGTACCCGCCGATGCCCGCGTTGTCTTCCGCCGCGACGCCGCCGGAGAACTCGAGCGCCTGTTTTCCGGTGAGCACCATGGCACTTCGCCCCACCATGATCAGCACACCGGAGGTGTGCATCAGCATGGTCGCTTCGGCGTCGAAGTAGGACTGGGCCCCCACGTTGACACCCACCACCACGACGTTGATCTCGCCGCCGGCTTGGGTGAACTCGATGATCCGGCGCAGCACCTTCGCCGTCCAGTCCAGGTTCTCGGTGCCGCTGTCCATGGCGATACGGGCCCCCGAGGACACGGCGTACCACTCGACCGGCACGCCGAGCTCGGCGGCCAGGTCCAGGGCAGCGACGATCCGCCGGCACTCCGGTTCGGCCAACGACGCGAGATCGCGGCTCGGCTCGTTCAATACGAGCACCCGGGTGATGGTGTCGTCCGAACCTGCGGGCCGGCTCTCGATCACGCCGACGACGATGCGGGCGGTGTTGGCCCCCGGCGGCCGGCTGACCGGTTCGAATTCCTCTCCGACGAAGTCATACTCGACGAAATGGCCGCCGGGCAGTTCCGTGTGGGTGGCCCCGGTACCGACCAGGAGTTCAACGATCTCGTAGGGGTACACCAGCCCGCGGCGCTGCATGGCGACGACGCGCCTGCGGTACTCCGACATCGGCCGAATCCGGTTCGGGGAGGACTTGGTGCGGCCGATCATGACACCGACCGTGGGGGGTGTGGTGATGTGGATGACACCCTCGACGTGGGTGCCGGTGACCGGGTCCGCCATGCGACCCCGGACGATCACCTTTTCCAGCCCCAGCCCGCGGGTCAGCGGGAGCAGTTCCTGGATCACGGCCTGCAGATCGGAATCAGTGAGCGTCCAAGTCGGTTCGGCGTACACCGCGATGCGATTGCTCAGCGAGACCGACGGGTCCGGCAACGCGGCCCTGGCCCGCCGGATCGCGATGGCTGCCTGCGAGAGTTGGCTCGTCAGATGCGCATATCTGCTGGCCCCTGGTGAAGTCGGTTCGACATCGAAGTCGTACACCTCCAGGAACGCGATCAGACGCTCATCCTGGTTGTTCTCGCGGGCGACGGCCTTGAGCAGGTGGATCCCGTCCGGCGCTTGCACCGCGGAGATCTCGAAGTCGTCGAGGCGCCACAATTCCAGACGGTCGGCGACAGCCGGGTGGAGTCCCGCCAGGCGGTCGACGACGGTGAAGGCGCCGGCAACACCGGTGAAGGTGCAGTGCCGCTGCGACCCGTCATCGATATCGTGGCCGCCGTGCCACCAGGTGTAGACCACGGTCACCGGGCGACCCGTGTCGGTGAGGTGTGCCAGTTCTGTCGTCACCGCGGCTTCGAGGGCGTACGTGGACAACTCGGTGTCGGCATCCCGGAGGAAAATCTCGATCTCCACCGCGCCGCTGTTCGCTGCCTCCGCATGCGCAGCGGCACTGGCCAGGAGTTCACGAAGACGTGACACCGGCCCCGACACTGCCAGCAGCACTACCGGACCGGTCTGATCCTGCCGAGCCGACCGCACACCGGTGATTTCAGCTGTGCCGGGCAGCTCAGTGAACGGTTCGAGCCGGCGGTGCCGGTGGGCTCGTCGAACCAAGGCCTCCAGGGCGATCGCGGAATGCTCGCCCTGGGTCTTCGTGGCGAGATAGCGGTCGAGCGGCTCCGGCAGCCGGAGCAGCCCGGGAATCGCCTCGGACGTACCGACAACCGACAAGAGTTGTTCTGCCACACCGATATCGGCGGTGCGGAGTGCTTCGATGGCCGGGTACTCCACCAGACGATGGCGCACGGCGCGGCCCAGATCAGCGACCACCGGGTACGCCGTTTCTGCCGCCTCGATCAAGCTGTCCAGGACCTCGACGAGTTCGGACGACCGGATGTGCTCATGGTCGATCTCGAGCCAGTTCTGCAGCAGGAGTGCGCTCACGTGCGCGATCCTGGTGAACCGCGACTCGGCTCGCCAGATGTTGTACAGGGAGTCGATGAGGTCGGTGTTCTGGCTGATCTCGGTCAGACCGTAATGGCGAATCATCCGGTTCAGGCGTGCGACGAAGTCCGCCGGAGCCACCTCATCGAGGCGATCCGGTGAGCGCAGCGCCAGAATCAGCAGGTCCGGCCGCATCGAGCGACCCACCGTGGCGCCGCCGGCGTTCGTGACATCGGTGAACAGTCCCATCCGGTCGGCAACGATTCGAAGCACGGACAGGCCCGCTCCGAACGACAGACCGTTGATGCCGGCGACAACGTCCTCGTCCTCGCTCAGATCCTGTCCGAGCACCAACCGGGTGAGTGCCTTGTGATCGGCCTCCGCCGAGTCTTCCGGGCTGTGGGCAAGACCGGCAAATGACAGCTGAGTCGATTCCTTGGGGCCGGCGTCGTCGAGGGCTTCGATCCGCATGATCGGATCACCTGCACCGACCAGAGTCCCGGCACCGGAGATGATTTCGCTGACCCGGCCGGCGAACGGGGCCATGACCGGCGACTCCATCTTCATCGCCTCGGCGATGAGCAACAGGTCACCGCGCTGGACCTCGTCGCCGACGGCGACGGCCACCTTCGCGACCACGCACTGCGACTCGGCACGGACCAATCCGCCGTAGCCCCGGACGATGCGGTAGACACTGTGGCCCAATTCGACGGTGATGAGGGGTCCGCTGGTGACCACGGTCAACGGCAGTTCGAGTTCACCGATGATGACGCGGCGTTCGTACCGGCCGAGTTGCTCCACCCGGGCGTGGACGAGAACCCCGTCTACCTCGACGTCGAAAACCGCACCGCCGCGTCGCAGTACGCGGAACGACCGCCGGTTTCCTTCGTACTCGAGCTCGATCGTCGTCGTCGCATCAGCGACCTGGTCGAGGCGGCCGTGGGCTGCCATACCGGCGAACTGTTCGAGAGCGTCGGCATGGTCCTGCCGGCACACCTCGACGGCGGCGCTGACCATTGCGAGCGGAGCATCGGGGGAGTCCAGCAGGATCCCCGTCTCCAGAGCGCGGTCCAGCCAGGTGGTATCGACGTGGCCGGCGCGAATCTCGGAATTGTCGAGAAGCGCCATCAGGAAACGCCGGTTCGTCGTGCCGCCTTCGATCACGGCGGTCGAACGGGCGACGGCCCGCCGCAACCGGGCGAGTGCCTCGTCGCGATCTCGGCCCCACGCAATCACTTTCGCGATCATCGAATCGAACTCGGCAGCGATGGCGTCACCGACGACCACGCCGGCATCGGTTCTGATCCAGGGCCCTTGCGGTATCCGCAGCTCGACCACCCGGCCGGGGGAGGGCATGAAGCCGCGGCGCGGATCCTCGGCATTCAGCCGCACCTCGACGGCGTGCCCATGGGGGTCGGGAGGATTACCGGTGAGGTGCCCGCCGGCGGCGATGTCGAGTTGCAGCTTCACCAGATCCACCCCCGTGACGGCTTCGGTGACGGTGTGCTCGACCTGCAGGCGGGTGTTGACCTCGAGGAAGTAGAAGTCACCGGTGTCGGGGCGGACCAGGAACTCGACGGTGCCGACATTGGTGTACTCGACGGCCCGGCAGAGACGGCGCGCCGCCTCGAAGATCTTGTGCCGCAGTTCGCTGGGCACATCGACGGGTGCTGACTCCTCCAATACCTTCTGGCGTCGCCGCTGCACACTGCAGTCGCGCAGACCCAGAGTCCAGACGGTCCCGGTGCCGTCAGCTGCGACCTGCACCTCGAAGTGCCGACCGCCCAACACCTGCGCCTCGATGAACACGGTCTTGTCGCCGAACGCCGATTCGGCTTCCGCGCGGGCGCCGGCGAACGCGGCGGCGAGCTCGGACTCGGCCTCCACCACCCGGATCCCACGGCCGCCACCTCCGGCCGCCGCCTTGACCACCACGGGGAAACCGATGCGTCGCGCATGTTCCAGCGCGTCGTCGGCGGTCTCGACCGGACCGTGGCTCCACGGAACCACCGGCACGTCCACCGATTCGGCTACCCGTTTGGCGGCGATCTTGTCGCCGAGCAGGTCCATCGCGGCAGCGGTCGGTCCGATGAACTGGACACCGATGCGGTCGCACATCCGCACGAAGTCCGGGTTCTCCGCGACGAAACCCCAGCCCGGCCAGACCGCATCTGCCCCGCTGAGGCGCAGTGCGGTCTCCAACACCGCCAGGTCGAGGTAGGTGTGTCGCCGCGCGCCGGTGGCAGGGTCGGTGGTCATGGTGGGTCCGAGGTGCACGGCGTGGTCCGCCTCTCGCACAAACCAGGACGCGGCATCGGCCTCGGTGTAGAGCGCGACCGTCTCCAGCGGAACTCCGCGTTCGATTCGGAACTCTCCCGCGGCGTTGAGAAAGCGCATCGCCGCCTCGCCGCGATTGGCGATCGCCACTTTTCTCACCACGAGCCTCGCTGCTCTTCGGTCATGAAGTCGAGGCTTCCAACAGTGGTGGAACTAAGCAAGGAAGCTAGTTTGCGAAGTATTGAAAGCGTGAAATCCCGAAATTGCGAAGTTTGCTAATTTGCATCGGCAAGTCCAGCGCCGGGATTGACGACCTCGCAAGTGGATGGTGCGCCCGACGATGTGCCGCCGGCGCCGCCGGCAACGGGCGGTGGGCATGCGCCAGGCGTGCAGTGTTGCAAGGCCTCGACGTCGGATCGTCGGCTGATCGGCCTCTGAACTGCGGTCTTATCGCCGGATAGCGGTTGCCCGCCAGCTAGCTCCGACTGACGGCGCCTGTGGTTCCTGCAACACCAGGCACTTGCGTGTGGCGTGCACCACACCTAGGGTAGGGCGGAGTGACGACCCGCCCCTGCAATTGGAGACACCTATGACCCAGCAGAGCACGGCTCTGACTCCAGATCAGAAAAAGTTTGCTGAACGCCGCGGTCTTCGCAAGGTCGGCGCGGCAAGCCTCATCGGCACCACCATCGAGTACTACGACTTCTTCGTCTACGGCACGGCCGCGGCACTGGTGTTCCCCGCGGTGTTCTTCCCCAGCACCAGCCCCGCGGTGGGCACCATCGCGTCCTTTGCGACCTTCGGTGTCGCGTTCTTCGCCCGCCCGGTCGGGTCGATTCTGTTCGGCCATTTCGGCGACAAGATCGGCCGCAAGCGGACCCTGGTGTGGACCTTGCTCATCATGGGCCTGTCCACGGTGGCCATCGGGTTCTTCCCCGGATACGAAACGGGGGTGTTCGGCGTCTTCGAGAACGGCATCGGAATCTGGGCGCCGATCCTTCTTGTCGGGATGCGCTTCATGCAGGGCCTGGCCATGGGCGGTGAATGGGCCGGCGCAACACTTTTGGCCGCGGAATACGCACCGAAGGGGGAGCGCGGACGAATGGCCGTGTACCCCCAGCTCGGACCGGCGTGCGCGTTCTTCCTGGCCAGTGGCACCTTCTTCCTCGCCTCGGTGACCATCGGCGCCACCAGCGAAACCTTCCTCAGTTTCGGCTGGCGGCTGCCCTTCATCGCGTCGCTGCTGCTCGTGATGGTGGGGTTGTGGATCCGGCTGTCCATCGAGGAGACCCCCGTCTTCAAAGCGCACCTGGCTAACAAGGCCGAGCAGGAGAGCAAGGCGGAACTGGCGAGCAACCAGACCCCGAGTGCACCGGTGAAACTTCCCTTCGGCGAGGCCATTCGGGTGCAGTGGAAGCAAATCCTGTTGGCCGGCCTGGCGATGTCGACCGTGTTCTCGATGTTCTATACCGGCAGCACGTTCCTGACCAGCTACGGAATCGGCAACCTCGAATTCACCCGGACCATGATCCTGGGCTTCGGCATGATCGCCGCAGTGGCCTTGGGGGTGGTGACCGCCGCCGCCTGCATCCTCTCGGACAAGATCGGCCGGAAGAAGGTCATCGCCGCCGCGTACGGCGCCGCGATCGTCTGGTCGCTGCTGCTGTTCCCGTTGCTCGATACAGGTTCGCCGATCGCCTTCCTGATCGGTGTGACCGTCACGCTCTGTATCTACGGTGTCGCCAACGGTCCGGCCGGCGCACTGCTGCCGGAGATGTTCCAGTCACGGTTCCGCTATACCGGGGCCGGCCTGAGTTACAACCTCGGCGGCATCATCGGCGGCGCGGTGCCCCCGATTCTGGCGGCCCAGATCGTGGCGACGTCGTCCAGCATCTGGGTCGGAGTGCTGTTGGCGGGTCTGGCCGCGGTCAGCCTGGTCTGTGTGCTCGCCCTGCCGGAGACCAAGGACAACAACCTCGAGGACGAACTCGTCGCGAGCTGAATCCGACCAACATGACGAACACCGCCGAATGGAGAGACCCACTCGGCGGTGTTCGTCGTTTCAGGTCTGACGTCGTTTCAGGTCTGACGTCGGTTCAGGTCTGACGAGCTTTCAGGGCAGAAGACCATGCCGATCTGAACGACGAATTGCCTTCTGAATCTTGATGTTTTGACCTTGACGGCGCCCACGCGAGAGGGATCTCCATAGAGGTCGCCGGCGACTTCTACCGCGGACCCATGCCCGGGTGGAGCAGATCAGCACAAGAGCGGGAAGGCCACGGGTGCTACCTACCTCGATACCCGCACCGGCATGAGGTCACCGCGGATATCACCGTGGTGGCCGCCAGCGGTATCGGGATGCCCCGCCTGCTGCTGACGAGTGCCCGGAAGGCCATCTGGATGGGCCGGCCAACAGCAACGGCCTGGTGGGTAAGTATCCGATGCGCCACATCTTCGCGTTCTCGGCGACGACCTGCCCGTCGAAACCAACTGCGTCACACTTGATTCCGACGTCCACGATCGGTGCTCCGGCGGCTCTGGCCGGCGACCACATTTCGCAGAGCTTCGCCGATTATCGTCGCCAGCGCACCACGCCGAGCAACGCGGACGCTCCGGTTGTCTGAGGGCGGAACACCCGAACCACAGCCCGTCCCCCCGGTAGAGTTCTCGCGGGGGGACGAGGGGTTTGCGTGTCTACAACGGCGTCTATTGGTTTGACGACCCCTGCGGTGCACGCACTCTCGGCACTCTCGTGGTGTCGAGCGGGACCAGGTGATCGGCCCCGCGCTTGACCGTCCACCCGGCCTCTTCGCGGTCCCACTCTGTGGACGAGGCCGCCAAAGCCCGCAGATTCCGCTTGAGGACCTTGCCGGTGGGCGTTTTCGGCAGTTCGCCGATGATCTCGAGGTAGCGCGGAACGGAGAAGTAGGGCAGACGTTTGGCGCAGTGGGACAGCACTGCCACCGGGTCCGGTGACTCGGCGCCGTCCTCGGTCACGATGAACGCCTTGATGTCGTCCTCGCCCTCCTGCGCCGGCCTGGCGATCACAGCGGCGTCGGCGATCCCCGGAATCTCGGTGAGGGCCACCTCGATGTCGTAGGTGGTGACGTTCTCACCCTTGCGGCGAATGCGGTCGTTGAGTCGGTCCAGGAAGTAGTAGTAACCGTCGCTGTCGCGACGACCGGCGTCTCCGGTGTGGAACCAGAGATTGCGCCACGCTTCGACGGTTCTGTCGGGCATGGCGTGATAGTTCAGGAAGGTGGTGAACGGATAACGGGGGCGGACCACGATCTCGCCGGCCTCGCCGTCCGGCACGGGCTCGTCGGTGTCGGGGTCGACGATGGCCACCTCGAACCAGGTGTCGAGCGCCTTGCCGCAACTGCCGGGCCGCAGCGGTTCGTCGACAGGGCGGTAGGTGGGCAGGCAGATCTCGGTCATCCCATAGGCCTCGATGCACATGGTGTTGAAGCGGCGCTCGAAGTCTTCGGCGATCACCGCGGGCAAGGGGATGGTGACCATGCGGCGCACCCGGTGATCGGCGTCTTCCGGCCGGGCCGGCTGGTCGAAGATGTACTGCCCCATGACTCCGAGCAGGCTGGTGACCGTAGCGCCGCATCCGCGGAGGTCGTCGAGCCAATGGCTCGCGCTGAACGCATCGGCCAGCACGATGGCGGCGCCGGTCATCAGACACGGAAGCACCTGCATGAATTGAGCATTGGCGTGGAACAGCGGCAGGCAGATGTAGTAGACGTCGTCTTCGGTGATGTCGAGTTGCTCGACGACATGGGCGGCGAAGGTGTGCATGTGGGCATGGGGGACCACGACGCCCTTGGCGGGGCCGGTGGTGCCGGAGGTGTAGATGATCGACGCGGGGTCACGGTAGGACACCTCGACCTCCGGCACGGTGCCGGATGAAGCGTCCAGCTCCTGGATCGCGACCGTCGGCCACGGCAGTGTCGGCGCGGTACCGCGGACGACAACAGTGCCGATCGTGTTCAGTTCGCCGGCAACGTCGTTGAGTGCTGCGGCGTACTGCGTGTCGATGATGGCCACGGTGGCACCCGAGTTGTTCGCGGTGTGGGCGAGGCTGGTGCCGCGGTTGGCGGTGTTGGACGGGACCTCCACGGCGCCAATGAGATTGATGGCAAACCAGCTGATGACCAGATCGATCGAGTTGTCCATGATGAGCAACACCCTGTCACCCTTGGTGACCCCGAGGGCGGTGAGGCCGGCCGCCCTGCGTTCGGTCAGGGTCAACGTCTCTGCGTAGGTGAGCTTCTCGCCCGAGATCGTGCTCACGAAGGGTTTGTCCGGGTGCTTGGCCGCTGCCTCGCGCAGGAACCTGGGCAAGGTGAACGTGAGTCTGTCCGCCGGAGTGAAGGGGTGGGCCGACCTCGCTGCTGAGTGCTGTCGAGCCCGCGTCGCACCGGGCTCGCTGTCGCTCGCTCGCATGTCCGACAAGGTCATTTTGGATCTCCTCAGCCTGCTGCTCGTGTGCCAGCTCGTAGGTGTCATCGACTGTGACCTACGCTACTATGGACTCTGGATCCAGGATATGCAAGATGGACTTCGACAAGGCAGATTGGTGGTCACCGTGACTCAACCGACCGTCGCGCAACTCATCGCGGACCGGCTCGTGGCGCAAGGGGTCCAGCGGATTTTCGGCCTCTGCGGTGGCCACATCCAGCCATTGTGGGACGCAGCGGCACGGGCCGGAATCGAGGTCGTCGACGTCCGGCACGAAGCCGCCGCCGTCTACATGGCGCACGCGACGGCTGATCTGTCGGGGGAGTTGAGCGTGGCCATGGTCACCGCAGGCCCAGGACTCACCAATGCCGTGACCGCCATCGCGAACGCCCACGTGGGGCGCAGCCCGGTACTGGTCCTCTCCGGTCGCCCGCCACGGCTGCAGACCGGCATGGGCGCCATGCAGGACATCGCCCAGAGTGAGATCGTGCGGCCCATCTGCCGTCTAGTCGAACAGGTCTCCGAACGGCACCACGTCATCCCGAGGCTCGACAAAACCATCGCCGCAGCACTGGGTGCGGCTACCGGGGCCACCGGGCCGGCCTACATCGACTTCCCCACAGACCTGCTCGACGAGACGGTCCACGAAGCAGACATTCCGGCACTGGCCATGCAGCGCCGGACCACAGCGGTGTCAGCCCCCGATCCTGCCGCGATCGCCCAGGCCGTCGAACTGGTCAACGCCTCGTCCCGGATCGTCCTCATCGGTGGCCGCTCCGTGCGTACGGCCGCACCCGAAGTGCGGAAGTTCCTGGCTGAGGCGAACGCCCTGTACCTCGACTCCGGCGAGAGTCGCGGTGTGATCCGCGACGACGTACCGGGTTTCGTGCCCGCTGTGCGGGGCCGTGCGATGAGCGAAGCCGATCTCATCATCACCCTCGGTCGGCGGCTGGACTTCCAGTTGGGCTATGGGTCGCCGGCGGTGTTCGCACCGGACGCCCGCTTCCTGCGGATCGGCACCTCCTTCGAGGAACTCGGGGAGAATCGGCGTGGAGACGTCGAAGTGCAGGGCAGTACCGCCGCGGTGCTCGCCGCGTGCTCGCAAGCCGGTGCCACGCCGGCCACGCCCGATCTCGCCTGGGTACAGGACATGCAGCAGTCCAACGCCACCCGCGCAGGGAAACTCGCCACCAAGCTGTCCGCACCGGATCTGGATGCGGACGGCCGGATGTCGCCGAACTTCGTGGTGGGTGCCGTGAACGCCCTGCTGACCGACAGGTCCATCGCGATCGCCGACGGCGGTGACATCCTGTCGTTCGCCCGGGTGGGGCTCAAACCGGTGGACTATCTGGACTGCGGCGCACTGGGGTGTCTGGGTGTGGGGGTGCCGTTCGCGATCGCAGCCGCGCTGCACCGACCGGAAGAACCCGTGATCGCCGTGATCGGCGACGGCAGTTTCGGATTCACCGCCATGGAGATCGACACCGCCGTACGGCACGGGGCCCGGGCGGTGTTCGTCGTGGTGAACAACGAGGCGTGGAACATCGAGCGTCACGATCAAGTGGACCGCTTCGACAACAATCTGGTGGGCGTGGACCTGCCGGGGTGCCGGTACGACCTCCTGGCGCAGGGCCTCGGCGCCCACGGTGAACGGGTCGAGGACGCAGACGACCTGGCAGGCGCCCTGAAGCGCGCGCTGGACAATGCGCCGGCCGTCGTCGATGTCCTGGTGTCCCGCAGTCCGAAGTCCGCCGACTACCTCGGTGGGCTCGCCGAAGTGCCACCTCGGCAGGCGGTGGGACCGTGGAACACGGCCGAGACCAAGCGTTATGCCGACAGCAGGGCCTGACCGGAGTGCAACGGTGATGCCCGAGGCCGGTGATCCGTGGCTTGCCCTACATAATGGCTCTTGGATCCGCGGTGACCTGCGGCCGGTCCACCCGTGGGTGAGGAGAAAATCGTGAGTCTTGGTCCTCTTCACGCCGGCCGGTCGTCGCACAGTTTCTCGGCTCTGGGTGCCCTGCCTCCCCGCGACACCACCGCGCTGGCGCGCTCGGTCCGCGACCGCCTCCGACTGGCGATCGTCTTGGAGGAGATCCCCGCCGGTGTGCGGCTGAACCAGGTCCTGGTGGCCGAGCAACTCGGCGTCAGCCGCATGCCCGTGCGGGTGGCCGCTGCGGACCTCGTCATCGAAGGGCTGCTGGAACCGCTGCCCACCGGCGGAGTGGCCGTTCGGGTGTTGTCGAAGCGCGATGTCGAAGCCGCCTACAAAGTGCGTGAGGCGCTGGAAGCGCAGGCGGTGCGCGATGTTGCCAACACCCGGCCCGAAGCCGGACTCAAAGAGCTGTTCGCGATCCTCAAGCGTCACGAGGAGCTGGGCGGGGTGAACGACACCCCGGTGCTCCTGGAACTGGATCGCGCCTTCCACGGAGCGATTCTCGATGCCACCGACAACCCGTACTTCAGTCGGGCGATGGTGCCGATGTGGTCGGTGGTGGAGCGCGCCATGGTGGGCATGCTGCGCACCGTTCCCGACCTGTTCGACACCGCATGGAAGCAACACCGCCAGATCGCCGAGGCGCTGGCGGTCGGAAACGCCGACCTGGCCGAACAGTTGGCCCGAGAGCACATCCGAGATTCTGCGATCAAGTTCACGAATTCCATCGATCACGAGTAGTACCGCGGACTACGGCCGTTGCTGGCCTACACCGGAGCCGCCCAGATTGCCGCCTTGGATCTCATCGGTGACGGCGACGGTGCCGACAAGCTCGCGTTGATATCGCCGGCGACGATTACGGGCGCCATCGCGTTGGTGGAGTCGTGGAAAATCTGACGCTGAGCATCGAACGCGGCCTCGCGGCCTACGCTGTGCTCGACATCGTGCTGTGAGGTGTGGCGGTGCCGCATGGTGTTGCTCCGCCGTGCGGTCAGACGGTGATGACCGTGCCGTCTTGCCCCACGGTCAGCTCGCCACGGTAGTGATCGTCCATTCCCTGGGTGAACAGGTGGCGCGAGACGAGATTGCCTGGGTACGGCGTGAGATGGGTGAGCACCAGGGTTTGACGTGAGCCTGCTCGGCTTGGATGGCCAAAGCGATTGTGTCGGAGTGATAACCGATGGTGCGCTCGGCGACTTCGGCCTCCAGCGCCATCCCACGATCACGCAGGACGGGAATGGCGCGCCGCACCAGATGTGCTGCATAGGCTTCGTGGACCACCAGATCGGCATCCTGCATCGCGGGCAGGTTGCGCGGGCTCCCTTTGGTGTCACCACCGATGAACACCTTCTTGCCCTGGTAGCCGATGACGTAGCCCAGGGCCGGTTTCACGGGGTCATGGTCGACGAGGTGGGCATCGATGGTGATGCCCT
Organism: Mycobacterium sp.; assembly: GCA_040512325.1. Classification (GTDB taxonomy): domain Bacteria; phylum Actinomycetota; class Actinomycetes; order Mycobacteriales; family Mycobacteriaceae; genus Mycobacterium. Next base: position 16,207 of record JBEVFK010000193.1, read on the forward strand.
CTTGGTCGTAGATCCTGGTTGCGGGCGCGCCGGCGGGAAACTTCGGCATCCTGGCGATGGAAGCCGTCGCCGAAAAGGGCCCGGTGGCTTACGCTTTCGCCGCCGGACACCGCCGGATCCGTGATCTGTATGCCGACTACATCGCTCAGCACGGCTTGGTGTCGGAAGGGGTGAACCCCGTGGACGCTGCTACGGCACTGCGCGCGATGACACGGGGGCTCGACATCCACCGGCGCTTCGACGGTGACGTCATCACGCTGGCGCAGGCCTTCGCGGCCCTGCAGGCTGTCACCACACCGGCCGCGACCACCAAACGGCGAGCGTCGCGGCCGAGTCAGCCGCTCAGCGAGCGTTGGTAGCGGCGCATCCCTGAGATCCACCGGTCGTAGTCGGCACCCTTGCCGCGGTACATGTCGAGCACCGCCGGGTGGGGGAGTACCAGGAACCTGCCGGTTCGGACCGCTTCGATGGTGGCCGCCGCCACCTCCTCGGCGCTGATCACGTTGCCGGACTGCACAATCGACTGTGCACCAACCTGGCTGTCCCGATCCGGCGAGGACCGCACTGCGTCGAGCAGCGGGGTGTCCACACCGAGTGGGCAGACACAGCTGACGCCGATGCCGTCGTCGCCGTAGGTGATTGCCAGCCACTCGGCGAACCCGACCGCGGCATGTTTGGTGACCGCGTACCCGGCCGCGCCCAGTTGGGTAAGCAGTCCCGCCGCCGACGCCACCGACACGAAGTAGCCGCCGCCGCGCGCCTGCCAGCCCGGCACCACCAGCTCAGCGGCCCGGATGTGGGCGCGCAGGTTCACGCCCAAGATCCGGTCCCAGTCGTCGTCGCTGCCGAGGCCGCTCACCCCGATGATCCCGGCATTGGCCACGTAGATATCGACGGGCCCGAACGCGCGCTCGGCAAGCGCGATCAGCGTGGCGATGCCATCGCTGTCGCTGCCGTCGGCGTGCGCCGCTACCGCGTTGGCCCCGATCCGGCCGGCAGTCTCGGTGGCACCTGCTTCATCGAGATCGCCGACGACCACGCGGGCACCCGCCGCCGCCAGACCCTGCGCGAGTGCCCGCCCGATGCCCGAACCACCGCCGGTGACGATGGCGACCTTGCCTTCGATGTCCATAGACCCATGCTTACCGTGTGGCGGGCGTGCGCAGACTACGAAGATCTGTCGGCGTGTCGGCCGGGGACCCGCGCGCTCGGCCGAGGGGGTCAGCCGAACTTGACGCCCTGGGCCAGCGGCAGCTCGGAGGAGTAGTTGACGGTATTGGTGGCGCGGCGCATGTAGGCCTTCCAGGAATCCGAACCGGACTCCCGGCCGCCGCCGGTCTGCTTCTCGCCGCCGAATGCACCGCCGATCTCCGCGCCCGAGGTGCCGATGTTGACGTTGGCGATGCCGCAGTCCGAGCCATCGGCCGCCATGAACCGCTCGGCCTCGCGCATG
>JBEVFK010000194.1:0-26816 GCA_040512325.1 Mycobacterium sp.
AGTACTCACCGCGCAATCGCAGAGCGGGCCAACCGATCAGGGCCGCCACTATTGCGGTGATGATGCCCGCGCCGATCATGCCGGCCAGGATGGGTAGTCCCAGACCCGGCACCATCGCATCAGGCGCGGAGGTCAGCAATACGTAGCTGTACGCACCGACGGCGATCAACCCGGCGACGCCGAGGTCCCACATGCCGCCCCAACCTGCCTCGAGGTTGAGTACCTGCGTGGCCATGGCATACACCAGGGCCAGGGTGGCCACGGTGGCCAGGAATGACATCGAGATCATGCGACGGCCTCTTTCCTGCCCGCGAAGGAGAAGAGCCCCTGTGGCCGCACGACGAGTACTGCGATGAGCAGGGCGAAGGCGATCACCGGACGGAACGCGGTGTCCACCACCAGCGCGCTGAGGTCCATCACGACGCCGAGCAGCATGGCGGCCGCGATCACGCCGAGGATGTTGCTCACGCCACCGAGCACGGCGGCGGCGAGCACCAGCAGGATGTAGGTCCAGCCTGCCTCGGCCGACGTCGACCCGAGGATGCCCATCATGATGCCGGCGATGGCGGCGAGCCCGGAGCTCAGGCCCCAGACCACCGAGCTGATCTGATTGGTTGGAACACCGCGGATCTGGGCCAGTTCACTGTTCGACGACACCGCACGGATGCTGCGGCCCACCGAGGTACGCGTCAGCAGCAGCCACAGGCCCGCCGTGACCGCCGCCGCGATCAGCAGCAGAATGATCTCACCGGGTGCGATCATGAACGGACCGATCTGGCTGGCAGACCCGAGCTGGACGTCGAAAACCTTGATGTCGGAACCGAACACCACCAGCATCACCGCGTAGGTGACGAATGCCAGACCCACCGAGGTGAACAGCATGACGTTGGCGCCCTGCACCTTGACCGGATCGAACAACAGCTTGCCGCACACCACGCCGATCACCGCGGTGATCAGCACTGCCAAGGGTAATCCGACCCACGGGCCGAACTGCTGGGCCAGGGTGAGACCCAACAGTCCGCCGAGGGCCATGAACTGACCGTGGGCTGTGTGCAAGAACCGCTCCGTATTGCGCAGGAGCGCGAAACCCGAGGTGGCGACCGCCAATACAGCACCGGTCAGCAGACCGAAGAAGAGGTTTTGCATGTGTCAACGCCTCCGGATCACGGACGCAGCGACGGGTCGAGAGCGACCGAGTCACCGACCACCCAGGTACCGTCCTGCACCACCATGGTCGACAGCACCGGCGAGATCAGGTTGCCGTACTCGTTGAGATCCAGCGAGCTCGAGGCGCCGTCGTAATCGATGTCCTCACCACGAGCCAGCGCTTCCTTACCCTCCTCGAAGGAATACACCTTGGTGCCGGGAGCGCTGGCCACGTCGATGATCTTGCCCGCGACTGCCGGTCCGTCGGTGGACTGGGCAGCTTCCATCGCCAGTGCGAACAGGACGTACTGGTCGTAGTTGTTGGCGTCGTACATGCCCGGCTCGGGAGCGTGGCCACTCTTGGCTTCCCACTTCTCGGCGAACGATTTGTAGGCGGGCGACTCGGTGTCGAACGCGGTCAGAACCCCCGTCAGCTGATCAGCATTCGGCATTGCGGCGATCTCGTTGACGATCAGGTCCGGCGACACGAAAATCGGCACATCGTAGCCGCGCCGGTCGATCTCGCGCAGGAGCGGGATGCCGGCTTCGATGCCGGCGGCGATGTAGAGCGCATCCGGGTTGCCGTCGAGCGCCTTGGCGATCTCGCTGTTGTAGGACGACGCGCCCGGTTCGATGGTGACCATGTTGACTTCGCCGCCGGTGCGCTTGAACGCCTCTGCGGCCACTTCCGCGGGCCCGGAGGCACCTTCGGTGTTCTGCACGATCATCCCGAGCTTCTTGACCCCGGAGTCGCGGGCGACCTGTGCCACGATAAGGCCGGCGTCGCTGTCGGATGCGGTGATCCGGAAGCTGTATTCACCGCCGCGCTCGTCGAGGAACGGCGTGCCACACGCCGGGCAGATGTTGGGCACCTGGCGCTGGGCGATCTGGTCGAACAACGCCACCTGACCGTCGGATTCGAGACTGCCGAGCACCGTGATGCCGCTGGAGGTGGTGAGCTTGGAGAAGCCGGAGACGGCCCCGTCCACTGTCGACCTGTTGTCCTCGGTGACCATCCGGACCGGGGTGTCCATCACGCCGCCTGCGGCGTTGATGTCGTCGATGGCCATCTGCGCAGGTTCGATCGTCGAGCTCGCCCACGGTGCGTAATCACCGGTGACGCCGAGCATCTGGCCGAAGACGATCTCGTCTCCGGTGCCGCCACCGCCGGCACTACCCTGGTTGCCGTCTTCGGCACACGCAGTCAGGGCCGCCCCCATGGTCAACGCCGCCCCCAGCGCAATCAGACTTCTCTTCACATTCGTTCCTTCGGTTGGTGGTGGATCCCGCGGTGGTGGCTCGGCTTGCTGCGGGGAGGCTGTCCGACGTCGACCAGCCCATTTAAGCTGCATTGAGTTGCGCTAAGTTGCACTTAAGTTACGAGAATGTTGACTGTTGACTGTGACTCCGATCACTCGAAGTGCATGCGGGTGCGCAGGGTCCCCAGCCCGGTTGCGGTCACTTCCACCAGATCGCCGTCGGCGAGGAACCGCGGCGGATCGAAACCGATGCCGACACCAGCCGGCGTACCGGTGGCGATGATGTCGCCGGGCTGCAGCGTCATCACCGCGGAGATGGTGGCGATCAGGGTCGGGACGTCGAAGATCAGATCGGCCGTGTTGGCCTTCTGCCGCAGTTCGCCGTTGACCGTGGAGGTGATCAGGGTGTTGTCCAGAGCCACTTCGTCTTTGGTGACGGCCCACGGGCCCATGGGCGCGAAGTCATCGGGCGACTTTCCGAGGAACCACTGTTTGTGGTCGCGCTGCAGATCGCGTGCGGTCAGATCGTTGAGCAAGGTGTATCCCCAGACATGCTCGAGTGCTTGCTCTTTCGAGATCGCTTTGCCCGACTTGCCGATCACCACGGCCAGCTCGGCCTCGTAGTCGACCGCCGCGCTGAGGCCACTCGGTACCGAGACCCGCGCGTCAGGTCCGGTGACCGTCGACGGGGCCTTGGTGAAGATGATCGGCAGATCCGGGATCACCTGCGTGGCGCCGGAATCGAACCCGCTGCCGGCGAATTCCGCGGCGTGCTCGCGGTAGTTCTTCCCGACGCAGAAGATGTTGCGCCGCAGAGCCGGGAACGGTGCGCCGAGCTCAACCTCGTCGACGTGGTATTTCTGACCACGGCGCGGTGCGGCCGCCGAACTACCGGCCTCGACCAGCGCCAGTACCCCCAGTGACGGATCCGAGCAGTGCACCTCGAGGATCGTGCCGTCGTCGTGGAGCTCGCCGACAGCCCACTGACCATCGTGAGAGAAACTGACGTATTTCATGCTTGAGCCGGGCCTTCCCCGTTGAGGTGCGCCGCAGGTCCTGTTGCGGCGCCGACTTTTTCGTATTTGCGGACGTCGTTGACGACATCGAGGCGCTGATCGCTGGTCCAATCCAACTGGGTCTTCGGCTGCGCGGCACCCTCGAACGCCCGCTCATAGGACAGCAGCTCCCACCCGTACTCGTGCGGCAGGTAGTCGTTGCGCAGGTACCGGTCCCGAATGTTGTCCGGGAACGTCTGCAGTTCCCCGTTGAGGACCACGTGGGTGACCTTGCCCGGGGTGTAGAGCACCCGGATGTCTTTGACCGGGTCGCCGTCGACGACGATGATGTCGGCGAGCTTGCCTTCGGCGAGCACACCGACTTCTCCGTCGAGGCCCATCGCATTGGCGCCGTGTTTGGTGCCGGCCTGGATGGCTTCCAGAGAGCTCATGCCGGTGTAGAGCATCAGCATCTCCATCTCCCTGGCATGCCACACGCCGTAGGGCACCGTGGCAAATCCCGAGTCGGTGCCCATCGCGAACTTCACCCCGGCGGCATGGGCGCGGTGCAAGGTCTCCTGGGTGGCGTCGTTCATCCGCTTGGTGGCCTCCACGATGGAGGCCCGGTTTCGCGAGATCTCGGCGAACTCCACGATGTGATGCATGAACAACTGCGTGGGCGCCAACGGGATCTGGCTCTTGGCCAGGTTCTCGATGGTGGCATCGGACATGAAGTTGCCGTGCATGATGTGGTCGAAACCGGCGTCGACGGCGGCGTTCATCTCGGCATCACCACGGGCGTGGATGGTGATCTTCAACTTCAGCTGATGGGCCAGATCGGCGGCCATCTTGAGCTCATCGTTGGTGAACGCCTGGAAGTCGCCGTAGGGGCTGTCGGCGAGCTTGATCAGATCCACCCCGGCCTTGGCCTGACGGCGGATCTCGTCTTTCATCTGATCCGCGGTGTTGGTCAGCTTGCCGATGCTGGATTCGGGGTTGCCGGTGGCGTCGGGGAACCAGTCGGTCAACCCGTTCGACGTGGTCAGATACCGTCCCGCGCTGGTCATCCGGGGGCCGTGCACGATGCCCCGTTTGATGCCCTCGCGCAGACCGACACCGATGTAGTAACTGCCGCCGGGCTGCGAAATGCTGGTGACCCCCGCCGCGAGCACCTTTTCGACGTTGGCCGCCGCGATCAGGGTGCGCAACTCTGGCGGGGTGTAGATCGAGATCTCTTCCTCGGTGCGCGCCAACCCGTAGGTCATGTGGCAGTGGATGTCGATCAGTCCCGGCATCACAGTCTTGCCGGCGGCGTCGATCACCTCCACCTGCGCGCCGCGCGGGATATCGACGTCCCTGTCGATGACGCCCATCTTCACAATCCGTGAATTGCAGATCAGCACTGCGCAATCGGGCACCGGCGGATTCGCATCACCGTCGACCACCGTGCCGTTTTCAATCAACAACCAACGATCAGTCATCGAATGCCCTCCTTGACAACGAATTCAGAAACGATCTCGACAAACGACGCGGGGTCCTCGAAATAGGGCGCATGACCACACCCCGGCATGACCGCGAAGTGCGATCCCGGCAGTAGTTCATGGGCCTGCTGCCCCATGGGCAGCGGCGTCCACCGGTCGTTCTCGCCCCAGACGATCAGCACGGGCAGATCGGGACGCTCGGCACGCACCCGGGCGTCCTGGCGGTCGTCGTTGGCCTCCGAGTTGAGCAGTCCCGCAGCGGTGGCGAGTGCTTCCGCGGCGCCCTCCGAGGAGTTGATCATCGACTCCTCCCGCACCCAGGCCTCGGTCACCATCGCCGGATCCGACACCAGGAAGCCGAGTTTCCTGCGGACCGCCTCGACGCTGCCGTTGCTGACGTTCTCCGGCGCCACCTTGTCCGCATCGGCCAGTTCGGACAGACCCATGGTGCCGATCAGCACCACCGCCGTCACCAGATCGGGGCGGTCACAGGCCAACCGCGCGGCGACCTGCCCGCCCAGCGACGTACCCGCGATCACCACGTCCGCCAAGCCCAGCTCGTCGAGCACCCCTGCCACGAAGTCGGCGAAACCCCGCGGCCGGTAATCGATCTCAGGGGTCTTGTCAGCGAAGCCGTGTCCCGGGAAGTCGATGGCGTACACGTGGAAGCCTGCGGCCACCAGCCCCGGGATCACCGGAATGAACCTGTCCGCGCGGGACCCGACACCATGGAGGCAGATCAACGGGGTGGTGCCGCCGTGGGATTCGACAACCCGGGTACGAACACCGTCGACGGTCACCGGATAGGAGATGACCTGATCGCGTCCATGGCTGAAGGGCAGTGACGCAGTGACCATCAGAGCACCTTCGGCTGTGCCAGTGCTTCGATCTCCACGACGAAGCGTTCCTCGACCAATCCGGCCACCACCAACAACGTGTTCGGCGGGTACACGCCGTCGGGATAGATCTCGGCGAACACCTCTTTGCGTGTTGCCATGAAGTGCGGGATGGTCTCGCGACCGACGACGAAGGTGGTGAACTTGATCACGTCCTCGAATCCCAGTCCCGCCGCCGCCAGCGCCTTGCCGACGTTGGCGAAGGCGCCGCGGACCTGGCCGGCGGGATCGTCGGCGTCGGTACCGAATTGTCCTGCGACAGCGACGAGTCCATCGGCAATCGAAACCGGTGAATAGTCACCGAAGGAACCGATGCCCTCGACTGTGGGGATGTAGTTGATCACGGGTGCTCCTGGGGCTGGACGGGACTGGGCTGGGTTGTTCAGACGACGGACGGCTGCGCTACAGCGGTGCTCGCGTCGTACTCGTGGATCCAGCGGACGTTCTCGTAGAGGTTCCGGAAAGTCTCGTCACGCAACGGGATCTCGGGGCCGGGTGCGAGGTGGAACAGCCGGTTGCTGACCCAGGAGATCTTCTGGACGCGCTGAGCCCGGTCCATTCGCAGATCGCAGTAGGTCTGCAGCCGCTCCGCCAGCGGGGCGTCCCCGGGGGCTGCCAGTAGGTCGGCCAGGATGATGGCGTCTTCGACACACTGGTTGGCGCCCTGGCCGTGGTGCGGCAACAGGCCGTGTGCGGAATCGCCGAGCAGCACCACGTTGCCCTTCACCCAGGTGGGCAGTGGACCGACACCGAAGAGGCCCCAGCGCTCGTCGGGGGCGGCGGCGTTGATCATCTCGGCAATGGCGGGATGCCAATCCAGGAACGGCTCGACGGCATCGGCCGGAGTGCAGTCCATCCGCGAGCCATACGGATTGGTCCAGATCTTCGGGTCCTCGACCACTGCCAGGAACGTGATGTGCGTGTAGTCGGGGCCGATCGGGAAGTGCAGGAAATGCTTTCCGTCGCCGACCCAGAACTGCGTCGCGGTCGGATCCGGCAGTTCCTTGAGGTCGGCCACGGGAACCACCCCGCGGAATCCACTGGTCTTGGAGAACATCGTGTAGTCCTGACCATCGAACATCCAGGACCGTACCGTCGAGCGGATGCCGTCGGCGCCCACCACGACGCTTGCGTCAGTGGTGGTGCCATTGCCCCACTGCAATCGCGTGGTCGCCGAACCCACCTGCTCGATGCCGACCAGGCGGTGGCCCAGCTTGATGGTTCCGGGATTGACCCGGCCGGCGAGGATCTTCTGGAAGCTCTTGCGGTGAATGCCGTAGTACGGGGCACCGAACTCGTTGCGGTACTCAGCGTTCTCGGTCAGTTCGTGCCGGATGATGTCCGCGCCATCGACACCGTCACGGATGATCAACTGCGTGGGCTCGGAACCGAATTCGGCGAGCTCGTCTTCCAGACCGAGGCCGTGCAGCAGGCGGGTGGAGTTCGACCACAGGGCTACTCCGGCGCCGACCTCATCAAGAGTTTCAGCCGCCTCGTAAACCTCCACCTCGATCCCAGCGCGTTGCAGGGCGAGGGTGAGTACCAATCCACCGATACCCGCTCCGACGATGACGATCTTGTCTTCAGACACCAACACTCCTTGTTATGAGGCCGGACGACAGACGCCGACGGCCGACGTGGCGTAGACGAGGCCCACGGTTGACTCTTCGTTTGCTTGGATTCATCACGGGCTTCTCGGTCGGCATACAAGCGATCCATGCCGAGGGAACTATCCGAAGAAGTTGAGTGTGACTGTAATCAGAACTCACAGGAATGACCTCTTGAGCACTGTAAATAGTTCATTACGGCTGTAACTACTGGGAAACGTGCCTGGTTAAACACCATGTCGAGGCCAAGTTATGACAGGCTGACCCGCAGGGGGCACAATGCAGTGACAGTAAGATTGAAGGATTCGGGGAACACATGACAGTGGAGGACAGTGCGCCGGCTGCGACGCCGTCGATCTCAGAGATCGCGACGCGCCGACTGGGGTCCGAGATCCGGCGTACCAGAGTCGACAGAGGACTCACCCTGGTGGACATCAGCGCCGCGACCGGGCTGAGCGTCTCGATGCTCTCCATGCTCGAACGCGGCAAGACGGGCGCCTCAGTGGGCAGCCTGGTGGCCGTGGCTTCTGCGCTGGGAGTCGCGGTAGGCGACCTCTTCCACCCGGCCTCGACCCCGGATTCCCTCCTGGTGCGCCGCGCCGAGCAACCCGAGCTGTCCATCAGCCCGGGCGTGACCCGACGCATCATCCAGCGCAGCCGAGAGCACGGCCTGGAAGTGACTGCCCTGCAACTGGAACCGGGCACGCACACCGGTGACGAGTTTGTCCGGCACGAAGGACAAGAGGTGGTCCTCGTCGAATCCGGTGCCCTGATCGTGCAGATCAACGACGACACCTTCGAACTGGCTGCCGGTGACTCCATTCGATTGGACGCCGAATCCCCACACCGGTTCGCCAACCGTGCGGACGTGGTGGCACACGTACTGCTGGTGGTTCGATTGCCCGTGTACACCCAGCACGGTCACTGACCGCTCCCCCGCGAGAAGGACTGACACTCAGAGTCATTCGGCCGGACCGATGCGGACGGCAGCCAGGCTGCGCGAACCGCGATTATATGTAATCTGATCGCTTGACCGTCCCACCGGAGGAACCGACGCACCATGTCCACCCTGCTCAACGCCGGACCCGGCGCCATCCCCGTGATCGATGTCCGGGCCGCCGACAGCTCCCCATCGCAGGCGGTCGTCGACGAATTCGGTTCTGCGTGCGCTGATCTCGGCTTCCTGGTGATCAGCGGCCACGGCATCGGCGATGACGTGATCGCACCGATGCTCGATGCCACCAAGAAGTTCTTCGCACTGACGCCAGAGGCCAAGGAGGCCTACCGCTCCCCCTTCGGCAACCAGTTCCGCGGCTTCACCGCGAAGTCTCGCTACCAGGATGGGCCACCGGATCTCAAGGAGGGATTCCAGGTGTCGCTGTTCGACACCGCCGAGGACATGCGCTCGGCCGGTTATCCCGACGAGTTCGCCGCCGAATTCGAGCCGAACATCTGGCCCGGACAGCCCGAAGGATTCCGAACCGCGTGGCGCACCTACCTCGATCACGTTCGCGAACTCGGCGACTACCTGATGCGAGTCGCCGCTCTCGCGCTCGAGCTGCCGGAGGACTGGTTCGAAGACAAGTTCTCGAGGCAGAGCTCCTACCTGCTCGGGAACTACTACCCGGCACAGGAGTCAGCCCCACTCGCCGGTCAGCAGCGCCTGCACGCCCATACCGATTTCGGCGCGTTCACCATCCTGTACCAGGACAGCGACCTCGGCGGTCTCGAAGTCCTGCGGCGAGATGGATCCTGGTTGCGGGTGCCCGCCATTCCCGGCACCTTCATCGTCAATCTCGGTGACATGCTGGCCAATTGGACCAACGATCGCTGGGTGGCCACGATGCACCGCGTTCGCAACACCGAAGAGTCGGAAGCAGGATCCGACCGGATCTCGGTGCCTTTCTTCCAGCACCCCAATCTGGACGCGATGATCGAGACCATTCCCACCTGCCTCGAACCGGGCGAGGCGCCCAAGCACGAGCCCATCATGTGGCGCGACTGGGGCAAGCATCGGATGTCCGAGGTCACCAAGTAGCGGGCGCATCGCCGGGCCCGGGCCGAACCCGGGCCCGGACCTATCATACGAAGATGCCCGTAACCGAGGATCTGAAGCAACCGCGGGGGCGACAACCGCGCGACCAGGGCCCCGGCGGGGGCACCACCGTCACTGAACGGCTGGTCACCGCGATGCGCTCGAGGATTCTCTCCGGTGATCTGGAGCCCGGCTCACGCATTGTGGTCGACGACATCCGCAACCGGTACAACGTGTCCCACATCCCGGTGCGAGAGGCGCTGCGGTATCTGGAGGGCGAAGGCCTGATCCGCAATGTGCCCAACCACGGCGCCCGGGTCACCGAGCTGAGTGCCGCCGAGATCGACGGGCTCTACGATCTACGGCTCATCCTCGAGACCGCGTTGATCGCGCGGTCCTGCACGGCCAAGAGCCCCGCCGACATCGAAGTGGCCGAGAAGGCGCTCGTGGCGATGTCGCGGTTGGATCCCGTCGCGGATCCGGTGGCATTCCAGGACGCACATCGCGATTTCCATGCAGCCCTGGTGATTCCCGCTACCAGCGCCGTGTCCCGCCGCACCCTCGAACCCGTCTGGCAGGCCGTGCAGCGCTATCTGGTGCGGATGTACCAGCACCCGGTGGTGGCGTCGCGCGGTGTGGTCGAGCACCAGCAGATCTTCGACGCCTGGGCGGCCGGCGACGTGGTGTGCGTCGAGCTGCTGCGACACCATCTCGACGGCGGCCGAGACCAGATTGCCGAGAGCCTGGCTCAGCAGGCTGCCGCCGCCGGCGACTGATCCCGTCGCGCTGCGAGTACGCCCGCATTCCAATAACATTGAAGTGCGTTCAACGAGAGTCAAGTCGTTGTCCGAACTCACCTCTGACCTTGGAGACGTCGATGGTTGCGCCGGTCAGCATTCGGACCTCGAGTTCGATTTTCGAGCCGACGAAGCTCGGCCCCGTGCCGGTCCGGAACCGGCTGATCCGGGCCGGCACAGGCGAATCCATGGCCGACCTCCGCGGCCTGGTGGGCGCCGACTATGTCACACTGCACGAAGACCTGGCTCGCGGCGGGGTGGGATTGGCGTTTACCGGCCATATCTTTGTGCACCCACGCGGGCGCTATGGCGACCTGCAGGCCGGGCTCTACGACCCCGCATCCGTCGCCGTGTTCCGTCAGGCCACCGACGCCGTGCATCGGTATGGGGGCCGCATCTTCGCCCAGATCGCGCATGCCGGCAGCCAATCGATGTCGTTCGATACCAATCCCCTGGCGCCGTCGGCAGTTTCGAACGTGATGACCGGACGACAGGTCGAGGCCGCCACCGAAGACGAGATCCACCAGACTATCGCGGCATTCCGCCAGGCCGCCCGGCACGCGATGGAAGCCGGCTTCGACGGTATCCATCTCCACGGCGCGAACGGCTATCTGATCAGTCAGTTCCGGTCAGCATTGACCAACCGTCGCGACGATGCCTGGGGCGGCACTCAAGAGCGGCGTGATCGCTTTCCCGTTGAGGTCATCCGCGCTGTCCGCGAGGAGATCCCCGCCGACAAGGGATTCACCATGAAGGTGGGGCTCGCCGACCTGGTGGACGAACCGGGCGGATTGAGCGTCGAGGACGCGGTCGCCGGGGTCCGCAGTTTCGTCGCCGCGGGCCTGGACGGCGTCGAGGTCTCGTCGAACCTGATGAGCGACTACGTCAGTGCCTCGATCCGTGGCTACGTCGCCGTCGACCGCAGACGCGCGGTGCAGGATCTCCTGTTCCACCGGTTGCACAAGCCGGCCGAGGCCGAAGCGTACTTCCTCCCGTTCGCCGACGCGGTACGCGCCCACGTCGACACCACCGTCATCCTGGTCGGCGGCATGCGCCGCGTGGCGACCATCGAAGAGATGATCACCACCGGCCGTGCCGATTTCGTGTCCATGTCCCGGCCGTTCATCCGGGAGCCCGACCTCGCGGTCCGCCTGGCCCGAGGCGGCCAGACCAGCCCGGCATGCGTGTCGTGCAATATCTGTCTGATGCACGACGAGCACCACGCGCTGCGCTGCTGGCGAACGCCGCGGAAGAACCTGATCGAGCACGCCCGGTATCGCTTGACCGGAGGCTTCAAAACCAAAGGATCGGGCCAGAAGCCCTCAGCGAGTGCCCGCTGAGCGGCGTCCAGACGTCGCCCATCCCAGCAGAACCAGTGCGCTCAGACCACACACCACATAGAGCCACCCCAAGGTCGACTGGTCGTGTTCGGGGAGGAAGCCCACCCCGGCCAGGGCGGCGCTGACCATCAGATAGCAGCCTGCGCTCACGATGCCGCCGACCAGTCCCAGGTTGTCGCGGAACAGGCCGAGCGCTGAGCCGTACATCTGCGGGCACAGCACCCCGCAGCCTGCCAGCGCCAGGGACGCACCGACGGTGAGCGCCCAGGCCGACAGACCCACCGTCGGCGCCGAGACCACCAATACCGCTGTGCCGAAACCGAACACGCCGAGTGCACCGAAGGCGAGCCGCCGGGGCGACACCCGCGTCGCGAATGCACCGCAGGCCAGTTCACCCAGCAGGTTCGCCACCCCGACCACGAGGGCCAGCAGTCCGTATACCGCAGGAGAGAACCCGAGCCCCACCTGATAGAGGAACGGGCCGACAACGCCGAACGCCAACTGCGCGGACGCCATGACACCGAACACCGCCACAAAGCACAGAAACACCCGATTCGCCAGCACCGTGCGGGCCACCCGCCAGAGCGCGACGGGGCCGGCACGCGTGCGGCGGTCCGCAGCGAGGGTTTCCGGCAGCGCGACACCCACCACCGCGAAGGTGAGTGCACTCAGCACGGCGATCAGGACGAACACCCAGCGCCAGGACATGTACTGCACCAGCACCCCGCCGACGGCGGGTGCCAGCACGGGCGCCAACCCCCAGGCCGCACCCAGCACTCCCGCTACCGAGGTCAACCGACTACCGGAAAAGCAATCGGCGGCAACGGCATACGACAACACCATGCACGCCGACGCTGCGGCCCCCTGTACAAATCGGATTGCCAGGAGCACGCCGACGCCATTGACACTCGCACACGCCAGGCCGGTGACGACGAGGACCGCAAGACACGTCAGGAGCACACGCTTGCGTCCCCACGCATCGGCCAGCACACCGATCGGGATGAACGCCAGGCTCATACCCAGCATGTACGCCGTGACGGTGTTCTGGACAGCCCCGGGAGTGGAATGCAGGTCGAGCACCATCTGTGGCATCGCCGGGGTGTAGATGTCCAGCGGAATCTGGCTCAGCGGAATGACGAGAAGCAGAATCGTGACCAGGAACCGCGGCGGGTTCCGCGAGTTGGGCGTCAGTTCGCAAAATCCCAGAACTGCAGCCACTTGACGCTGGCGAAGACCACCAGAGTCACTGCGTAGCAGGCTGTCAACACCGCGGCACCCGCCAGGCTGATCCGCCACCCGGCACCGTCCACCGGGTCCAGCCAGCGGGTGAACGGCCGGGCGGCCACCGGCATCAACCACCACTGCATCAGTGAGACACTGAGGATCTGACTGACCCACAGCGCCAGCCACGGCGCGGCGCCGACGCGGTCGAGCACCGGCCCGAAGAATCGCGACAGGATCATCACGGTCGGGTAGAGCACGAGCAGCACCATCATCACCGACTTCCAGTTCGGCGTCATCAGGGTCTGGCCGTTCTCGGTGCGCACCGTGGTGCCGAACGGGGTGGTGGTGTTGGCCACGACGGCGAAGTCCTTCGAGAGGCTCGACCGCAGATCGCCCAGTGCCGCCGTGCGTTCGGCCGACCTCATCCACACCGCGAGTTGTCCTCCCGTCCGGAACCGCACCAACGAGATCCGTTCGTCGGCCACGCTGGAGGCCAGCAGTGCGGTGCCCTCATACCCGGGGAAGTCCGCGCAGGCCCGCGCCAGACGTACCTGCGCCGAGACGAATTCGCCCTCGCTGTCGGCTTTCACGCTGTGCCGGAAGGCGCCCACACCCGGCGGAGCGCCCGCGTCGGTGGTCACCAGATCGGAGGTCTGCCGCCAGAAGCCGAGCCCTTGGCCCGCATCGAGCACGCGATGGCGTTCCGGACCGTCCAGCCAGCTGTGCAGCTGGTCCTCGGTGCCGAAGGTGGCACTGTGCGCCCAGTCCAGCAGTGGATCGTCGTGGATCGAGGCGCAGGCGCAGACATAGCCGGGCGCAGTCCGTGCCGATGCATCGAGCTCGCACAGCCAGGTCTGGAACCCGGCCGGGTCGGCCACCGGGTGGAACACTGTCACTGCCGTCGCCTGTCCCATCGTCGACCCCTAGCCTGCCGCCACCCGGGCGCCCTGGACGTACACCTGGGTGATCGATGACTCCCGGATTCCCATCAGCAGCGCGAAAAGCGTTTGGTCACGGGCCAAGTCGGGATCGTCGGCCCGCACTCCGTAGGTCAGCATGGCATCGAGCGCGGGTGTGCCTGCTGGTTCGATCACCACGAAGTCAGCCTCCTTGCCGACGTCGAAGTTCCCGAACCGGTTCTCCATGTCGAGTGCGCGTGCGCCCGCCAACGTTCCGAGGAAGAGCATCTCGGCGGGGTGCATCGAGACCCCGGCATCGCCGGGTTCGGTGATGTGCTGTTTGAACGCATCGCCGAGCACCCTGGGGATCAGCCACTCGTCGCCGCCACCGAAATCCGTGCCCGCGGCGATGTTCACCCCGGCGGCCACGGTGCGCAGCCAGGGCATCGTGCCGGAGCCCAGGAACAGCTGGGACACCGGGCAATGCGAGATGGACGTGCCCGTCGCGGCCATTCGCTCGAGCTCCACGTCCTGGCAGTGCACACAATGCGCCAGGATGGTGCGCCTGCCCAGCAGGCTCTTGCCACCGACAACCGAGCCGGGCAGGAACTTCCCGTCGTAGGTGTCGAGGTAGGAGTTCACCTGGTAGATCTCTTTGGTGACGTCTACTTCGCCGGTGCCCGGCCGGTTGTTCTCGTTGAGGTGACTGTGGACATAAACGCCTCGGTCGCGGACCGAATCATAAAGCTCCCCAAGGTTTTTGAGCGTCTCGGTGGTGACCGACAACGAGAACCTGGGCACGATCGCCACGTGCAGGAGTGCGGTGTCCACATCTCCGGTGTCGGCGCCATGCCATTTGTCGATCTCTTCGCGGGTCAACCGGATCGCGTCGTCCTCGGAGGTCATCAGCGACTGCGCCGATTCGGGTCCGACGGTCTGAATGCCCCGCCCGCTAACGACACGAAGGCCGCGCCGCTGCGTCTCGGTGAACAGCGCATCCTGGGCGTGGGGAAACGCCGAACCGAACACCATCGCCGCGGTGGTGCCCGCCGCCACCCGGCGATCGCAGAACTCGACGGCGGCACGCTGCGCGAATTCCGGATCGGCGAATCGTGACTCCGAGGGAAAGATGCACGAGTTGAGCCATTCGAGAAGTTGGCCGCCACCGTAGGAGTCGCCGGCATAGGTCTGGGGAAAGTGGATGTGGGTGTCCACGAACCCGGGCAACAGGAAGCCTGGTCGATGGTCATGCACCTGGGCCCCGGTGTTTTCGTCGGGCACCGTGGATCGCGCACCGCAATAGGCGATGTGTCCGGCGTCGTCGACCACCAGGGCACCGTCCGGGATCGACACCAGCGCGTCCGCGGCGTCGGTCACCAGCGCGTCACCCGCGATGTGGAAAACGTGGCCGAGATGAATCTGACTCACGACGTCGCTCCTCGCATAGGGCAGCGCACGCCCGGCAGGTCGGGTGGCGGCGAATGGACCGACCCTACCGAGTGCGGGCGCGGACGGCGCGCCGATGGACCGACGCACGGATTGATCGGGCAAACTGCGGAGGAGGGCTCGCGGCACCCGACAGTCAGGCAGGGCGAGCGGCCGGCGTTCCATGGACCGCCCTGAAGCAGGAAGATATCGGACCACCCCCTGTTGATGACGGAGCCTGGATGTTCGCGGTATTGCCTCGGCCCGTGGAGCAAAGCCGGGCGCGGGCCGCATTCCGGTGGTCACACCCGACCTACCCGACTGCATCTCGCAGCATTTCGCTCCGCGGTTCGCTAGGTTCTTGACGTGGAGACCAGCTGGGGCGCGATCCTGACAGAGCTCATCCCCCTTGCGTTGGTGGTGGCCCTCTCGCCGCTGTCCATCATTCCCGCGGTGTTGATCCTGCATACGCCCCGACCTCGGCCGACAGGATTGTCCTTCCTGGCCGGCTGGGTGCTGGGCCTGACCGCACTGACAGCGTTGTTCATCGGGATTTCAGGCCTGCTGGGCGGCATGGGCGGCAAGCCACCGGGCTGGGCATCGTGGCTGCGCGTCGGGATCGGGGCCGCGCTGATCGTGTTCGGCCTCTACCGCTGGGCGACCCGACACAGTAAACCGCACCAGATGCCGGGCACACGGCACATCACCGAGGCCGGCCCCGCCAAGGCACTGGTGATCGGTGCCGCGCTCACGGTGGTGAACGTGAAGGTCTTGTTCATCTGCGCGGCAGCCGGTTTGGCGATCGGGACCGCCGGGCTGGGCTCAGGAGTCCTGGGCGCTGCCGCGGCGTACATCCTCATCGCCGCCTCGACGGTGGCGCTGCCGATTTTGGCCTACACCGCCGCCGGTCAGAAGCTGGATCCAACGCTGATCAAGGTGAAGGCCTGGATGGAGAAGCACAATTCCGCCCTGGTGGCAGCGATCCTGGTGGTCATCGGCCTGATGGTGCTCTACAAGGGCATCCACGGCCTGTGACGCTGTGGTCGAGTGCGCTGCGCCGAGCCGCCTAAAATCAAGCCCCGTGGGACTGGAAGATCGCGAAGCGCTCGCCGTGCTGCAGGCCGCCGTCGACCCACTGACGAACTCCGACGCGGTGATCGGCAGGTTCTACACAACGTGGTTCGCCATCGACGAGTCGGTGCGCGACATGTTCCCACCCGACATGAGCGGCCAACGTGCCGTTTTCGCGCAGGCGCTGCACTGGCTTCTCGGGGAGTTCATCGCCCAGCGCGCCGACGGACCGGTGGCGTTCCTCGCGCAACTGGGCCGCGACCATCGCAAGTACGGCGTCACCCCGGCGCACTATCAGTCATTGGCGCAGGCCCTCTACGCGACGTTGCGCAGCCACCTCGGTAGCGCGTGGACCGCCCCGGTCGAAGACGCCGCCCGCCAGGCCATCAATCTGGTGGGCGGAGTGATGAGCGGGGCGGCAGCCGCCGAAGAGGGTCCGGCGTGGTGGGAGGCCACCGTGGCGGAAACCCATCGGGTATCCCGCGATCTCGCGGTGGTCCGGCTCTATCTGGACCGCCCCATGGACTACCACCCCGGGCAGTACGTCAACGTCGAGATCCCCCAACTGCCGCGCCGCTGGCGCTATCTGAGCCCGGCCATCCCGGCGCAACCCGACGGCGGAATCGAATTCCACGTGCGCGCGGTGTCGGGCGGCCTGCACAG
The DNA here is from genome assembly GCA_040512325.1 of Mycobacterium sp. Taxonomy (GTDB): domain Bacteria; phylum Actinomycetota; class Actinomycetes; order Mycobacteriales; family Mycobacteriaceae; genus Mycobacterium. Next base: position 16,839 of record JBEVFK010000194.1, read on the forward strand.
CAATGCGATCGTGGCCGAGACCCGCCCCGGCGACCGCTGGCGACTGTCCAGTCCGCACGGGGCACTGGAAGTGGACCGCGACGACGGGGACGTATTGATGGTGGCGGGCAGTACCGGGCTGGCACCGTTGCGGGCGATCATCATGGATCTGTGCCGGTTCGGGGTCAACCCTCGGGTGCATCTGTTCTTCGGCGCCCGGTATCCCTGCGAGTTGTACGATCTGCGCACGCTGTGGGAAATCGCGTCCACCAACCCGTGGTTGTCGGTGACTCCGGTCTCGGAGTACGACACCGATCCGCCATGGGCCACCGACTATCCCGACGTGCACCCGCCCCGCGGCCTGCACGTGCGGCAAAAGGGTCTGCTGCCCGCTGTCGTCACCCGCTACGGCGGCTGGGGTGACCGGCAGATCCTGATCGCCGGCGGGCCCAGGATGGTCAGCGCCGCGCGCGCTGCGCTGATCGCCAAAGGCGCGCCACCGGAACGAATCCAACACGACCCGATGGACGGCTAGACCGCGCGCGACCTCGTCCAGTTCTGCGCCAGGGTCGTGCGATCCGGGAAAACACAGCCTTCTTGCAGAACTGGGCGAGGCGGAGCCGTTAGGCTCGGCAGCGTGCACATCGTCACGCTCCGCGACCAGTCCGCGCCGGTCGAAGCCCAGTTCGTGCCGTCGGCCGGCATGATCGGCATCTCGCTGACCGAGGATGGCGTGGAACTGCTCGGACAGCGCCGCGGCCTCGACACGTACATCTCAGCAGGCAAGACCATGGGACTGCCGGTCTTGTACCCCTGGGCCAACCGGTTGAGTACCAACACCTTTGACGCCGACGGCACCTTGGTCGACATCGTGCCGGGCGCGCCGGGGGTACGTCTGGACCCCAACGACCTGCCGATCCACGGACTGCTCGCCGCCCACCCCGGTTGGCAGATCGTGTCCGAGGCAGCCGACGAGTTGGTGGTGACGTTCGACTTCAGCTCCCACCCTGAACTGCTGGCCAGCTTTCCGTTTCCGCACACGGTGGAACTGTCCGTCACCTTGCGCGAGCGCGCCCTGACGATTCGCACGGTGGTGGCCGCCACCACCGACGTCGGGGTTCCGTTGTGCTTCGGGTTCCACCCCTACCTGCAGCTGCCTGGTGTGCCTCGGGCGCAGTGGCTGATCGAGACACCCGCGATGCGCCACTTGGCGGTCGACGACCGCGGGATTCCCACCGGCTCGACGTCGGCACAGCCTGCCGGCGAGGAACTGTTGGGAGACAAGACGTTCGATGACGGTTACGACGAGGTGGCCGACGGTTCCCGGTTCGCTGTGTCCAATCGCGGCCGCCGTATCGAAGTGCGGTTCGTCGAGGGCTATCCCGCCGCCCAGATCTTCGCCCCACCTGGCGAAGACGTGATCTGCTTCGAGCCGATGGCCGCGCCCACGGACGCGCTGACCCGCGGTACCTACACAACTGCGCGCCCGGGGAAGCCCGCGGTCGCGCAGTTCTCGGTCAGTGTGTAATTGCTCAGGCTCGTCGGTTGCTCAGGCTCTTCGGTTGCGGGGCTGCCAGACCACCAGCGCCGTGCTCGTCGGTCGCGCAACGACATCGCGACGCTGACCTGAGCGCAGGACCTCCATCTCGCCGGCCATCTCCTGGATCCTGGACTGCAGGGCCTCGACCTGGTTGGTCAGCTCGATGATCCGTTTGATGCCGGCGAGGTTGACTCCCTCGTCCTGGGACAGCCGCTGCACCTCGCGGAGAAGGTCGACATCGCGCTGCGAGTAGCGTCGACCTCCCCCGGAGCTGCGTTGCGGGCTGACGAGGCCGATCCGGTCATAGGTCCGCAGCGTCTGCGCGTGCATTCCGGCCAGCTCGGCGGCGACCGAGATCAGAAACGTACGAGCGTCGTCTGCCTTGCTCATCGCTTTGACCTCATAGCCGATTCCCGGCCCATCCGCCCCGCGGATCGAATCCGCTGGCACGCTCGGCGGCCGCGTAGGCCTCCAGCGCCTCGAGCGCCTCGCCCTCGAGAGCGGGCGGCACCGCCACCTTCACGGTGACCAGCAGGTCGCCATGACCGCCGCTGCGCTTGGGCACTCCCCTGCCACGTACCCGCAGGATCCGGCCGTCGGTGGTGCCCTTGGGCACTCGCACTCCGACCTTTCCCTCGAGTGTCGGCACGGAAAGCGTTGTCCCCAAGGCCAATTCATGGAAACTGACCGGAACGCTGACAGTCAGGTCGTCACCGTCGCGGCCGAACACCTTGTCGGGACGCACATGCACGGTGACGTACAGATCGCCCGACGGCGCACCACGCAGACCCGCTTCGCCCTGACCGGCCAACCGAATACGCTGCCCGTCTTCGACGCCCGGCGGGATGCGCACATTGATGGTGCGCGTCCTGGTGGTGACGCCGGTGCCCTTGCACTCATCACACGGGTGCTCGATGATCGAGCCGCTGCCCCGGCATTCGGTGCAGGGCTCGGAGAATCCGAACGCACCTTGATTGCGATTGATCACACCGGCGCCGTTGCAGTTCGGGCACACCTTGGGGCTGGTACCCGGGCGAGCGCCGCTGCCATGGCAATTGGTGCAGGGAGCCGGGCTGGTCAGCCGCAGCGGCATCGCCACGCCTTTGGTGGCTTCCAGGAAATCGAGTTCGGTCTCGGTCTCCAGGTCGTTGCCGCGACGGGGACGGCTCGGGCGGGGTTGCGCACCCCGCCCGAACAGTCCGCCGAACAGGTCACCGATATTGGCACCGCCGGTTTGGCCGGCCGCATCGAACAGGTCGCCCAGGTTGAACTCGGCACTGTCCGAACTGAATCCGCCCGGGAAGCCACCCGCTGCGCCACCACTGCCGCCGTTGTTGAATCGCCGACCGAATCCACCACCTGCGAACAGGCGCCTGGTTTCGTCGTACTCCTTTTTCTTGGCGTCGTCCGAGAGGATGCTGTAGGCCTCGGATACCGCCTTGAACCGCTCGGTGGCGGTGGGATTGTCGGGGTTCTTGTCCGGATGCAGCTCGGACGCGAGCTTGCGATAGGCGCGCTTGATCTCGTCGGCGGCGGCATCAGAGGAGACGCCGAGCTCCTTGTAGAAGTCCTTCTCAACCCATTCTCGTTGGGCCACTGCGCGTCACCTCCTCAGCTGTTTTCATGGTTGTATCTGCCTCACTTAGATTCTGAGGCCTCGCCGGGCGAAGCGCCGGACTTCTCGGCCGTGTCGGACGCCGATGTTTCGGGAACCGCGTCCACCACGCCGACCAGCGCGTGCCGGAGCACCTGGTCGCCGAGCCGATAGCCCTGCCGCATCACGTTGCCGATCACCGGGTTCGAGCCGTCGCCCTCGTGCTGCACAGCCTCGTGCAGCGAGGGGTCGAACGGGTCGCCTTCGGCGCCGAAGGACGTCAGGCCGACGCCTTCCAGCGCGGTGGCCAGCTTGTCGGCCACCGACTTCAGCGGACCTGTCTCCAGATCACCGTGGCTGCGCGCCCGATCCAGATCGTCGAGCACCGGAATGAACTGGCTGACGACACCTGCCTTGGCGCGATCGGCGGCGGCCTGTTCCTGACGGACCGACCGCTTGCGGTAGTTGTCGTACTCCGCCTTCACCCGCTGCAGGGTCGACTTGAGGTCAGCGACCTCAGCGTCTTCTGCAGGGGCTTCGGGGCTGGCGGCCGCCTCCGGCGCCGGCTCACTGGGAGCCGGGCCGGAGGTGGGCGCACGAACTTCGCCGGTGTTCGGATCGATGCGCCGTTTGTCGGTGAAGGTCACCGGCTCCTGCGGATCGTTCTGGCTCACTTGCGCTCCTGGTCGTCATCGTCGACGACCTCGGCATCCACCACGTCGTCGTCGCTGTTCTTGGACCCGTCGGCGGACCCACCGGGGGCGCCGCCTGCGGCCTGCTCAGCCTGGGCGGACTCGTAGATCGCCTGGCCCAGGGCCTGGCTTTCCTGGCCGAGCTTCTCCATCGCGGTCTTGATGGCCGAGATGTCGTTGCCGGCCAGCGCCGTCTTGGCGTCTCCGATGGCCGCCTCGACTTTGGTCAAGGTGTCCTCGGGGACCTTCGAACCACCCTCGGCTTCGCGCTGGTCCTTGACGAACTTCTCCGTCTGGTACACCAGCGACTCGGCCTGGTTGCGGACGTCGGCCTCTTCGCGACGCTTCCGATCTTCGTCGGCGTGCGCTTCGGCGTCCTTGATCATCCGGTCGATCTCGTCCTTGGAGAGGCCGGAGCCCTCCTGGATCTTGATCGTGTTCTCCTTGCCGGTGCCCTTGTCCTTGGCGGTCACGTGCACGATGCCGTTGGCGTCGATGTCGAAGATGACTTCGATCTGCGGCGTGCCGCGCGGGGCCGGCGGGATACCGGTCAGCTCGAAGGAACCGAGCAGCTTGTTGTGCGAGGCGATCTCGCGCTCACCCTGGAACACCTGGATCTGCACCGACGGCTGATTGTCATCGGCCGTGGTGAAGGTCTCGGAGCGCTTGGTCGGGATGGTGGTGTTGCGTTCGATCAGCTTGGTCATCACGCCACCCTTGGTTTCGATACCAAGGCTCAGCGGGGTGACATCAAGCAGCAGAACGTCTTTCACTTCACCCTTGAGCACGCCGGCCTGCAAGGCAGCGCCGACGGCGACGACCTCGTCCGGGTTCACACCCTTGTTGGGCTCCTGGCCACCGGTCATTTCCTTGACCAGTTCGGAGACCGCGGGCATGCGGGTGGAGCCACCCACGAGCACCACGTGGTCGATGGACGACACCGGAATACCGGCGTCCTTGATCACCGACTGGAACGGGGCCCGGGTGCGGTCCAGCAGATCCTGGGTGATCTTCTGGAATTCCGCGCGGGTGAGCTGCTCATCGAGGAACAGCGGGTTCTTGTCCGCGTCCACGGTGATGTAGGGCAGGTTGATCGACGTGCTCTGCGAGCTCGAGAGTTCGATCTTGGCCTTCTCGGCGGCTTCACGCAGCCGCTGCATGGCCATCTTGTCCTTGGTCAGGTCGATGCCGCTGCTGGCCTTGAACTTGTCGACGAGCCACGTCACGACGCGCTCATCCCAGTCGTCTCCACCGAGGTGGTTGTCGCCGGAGGTCGCACGGACCTCGACCACACCGTCACCGATTTCGAGCAGCGAGACGTCGAACGTGCCGCCACCGAGGTCGAAGACCAGGATGGTCTGTTCCTTCTCACCCTTGTCCAGGCCGTACGCCAACGCGGCCGCGGTGGGCTCGTTGACGATGCGCAGGACGTTGAGTCCGGCGATCTGGCCGGCGTCCTTGGTGGCTTGACGCTGGGCGTCGTTGAAGTACGCGGGCACGGTGATCACCGCGTCGGTGATGTCCTCACCCAGGTAGCTCTCAGCGTCACGCTTGAGCTTCATCAGCACTCGGGCGCTGATCTCCTGAGGGGTGTAGTTCTTTCCGTCGATGTCTTGCGCCCAGTCGGTGCCGATATGGCGCTTCACCGAACGAATGGTCCGGTCGACGTTGGTCACCGCCTGGTTCTTGGCGGGCTGGCCGACCAGAACCTCACCGTTGCGCGCGAAGGCGACGACGGACGGGGTGGTGCGGGAGCCCTCTGAGTTCGCGACGACGACGGGGTCGCCGCCTTCGAGAACCGCAACGACGGAGTTGGTGGTCCCGAGGTCGATACCGACCGCACGAGCCATGGTGTTGCCTCCTGTATAGCTTGGATAGGGTCTGAGTGGACCGGACTCAAGGTTGCTCTCGCCGACCGTCTGTTGTCAAGCCAGAGTTGAGTCGATGTCACTCAAGTTGTGTGTCGAATGGGTCAACGGGGTGCCGAGCGGATTTGTTCCCGCCGCGGGTGACTACTCAGTTTTTGACGGCTCGGGTATTTTCCCGGTGGTGGCGATCACCGTGGCGGACCTGGATCGATGGGATCCAGCCAGTATCCGGTCCGTCTCTGTGACCGCCGCCCGGCGGGCCGGCGACACCCGCACAGTCGCCCACGACGTCAACGGGATCATGCAGCAACTGCAATGGCAGGGCGAGTCCTACGAATCGGCCTTGGTCAAGGCGAAGACCATCAGCAATGAGCTGATGATCCACGCTGACGAGTGCGACCAAGCCTCCCGTGCTCTCGTGTCTGCGGCATCCGAGGTCGAGTCCGTCAAGTCCGAATGGGGACGCCTCCAGCGGATGGCCGATCACTGGGGCATCGTCATCAACACCGCGGACGGTTCGTTGTCCTGGTACACCCCGGCCGACCCTGAGGATGCCGCCGAGATGGAGCGGCGTGCCGACCTCGTAGAACGCGAGATCAACGACCTGGTGCGACGGGCCGACGCAATTGATGAGCGGTTGAGCGCCGCCGTCGAAGACGCCATCTCTGATATGGCCGACGCGCTGGGCACCGATCACATAGAAGACAGCGCGGACGCCCGAAAGACCGTGGAGGAGGCACTCGCCGGCAACCAGGATTCAGCCACCCAGGTGCAGTCGGTGCTGGATTCCATCCGACCCGACCAGGTTGCCGGGACCGAGCCCTTGACTCCATTGCAGTCACAGGTGCTCAGCCAGATGCAGGCGCAGCAGCACGGGATGTCGGTGCCCGAACTCACCGCCGCCGAGCAGCGCCTGGGCGACGGCAAGGGCATCATGGCCGATTCCTGGCAGCTGATGAGCAACCCGGACATGCACTTCGCGAGGACAGAGCTGACGCCCGGGGCCCTCGACAATCCGGACAACATCATGGGCGGCGGCTTCGGACAGTTGCCGACGAGTGTGCAAGGCGTGCTGACCTCCAAAGGCATGTCCCAGTTAGGCGAGATGACCCAGGTGACCAACATCGTCAAGGACGGCAACGGGAACTTCCGGCACGGCACCGAACTGAACCGGAGCATGCTCAACAAGGCCACCGAAATGATGTCCTCCGAGACCTTCCACGGCACGCCCGTCGGCGGCCGCGGGCCGGCCACGATCGTCAACGACGGGATGCCCGTCGCACTGGACGTCCTGGCGACCGCCGGCCAGGACCGCCAGGCCGTTCATGACATCGTCAACGACTCGAATTACGCCGAGCGATTCATGCAGGGCTCACTGACCAACGAGTGGAGCGACGACGGCCGAGCCGTCAGTGACATGTTCAGCTGGACCGGCGATGTCGGAAACGGACCCGACGCCAGGCTGGCAGCCGAAACCGCCTCTGCGTATGGCGGTTGGGTCGGCAGACTCGAGGACCAGTTGATGAACCTGCCGGGCAACCAGACCCTGGGTGAGGTGAATCCCGAAGCAGTGCAGGGGCTTGCGCACGGGCTGGCACCGTACATCCCCGACATCGCCGATTTGTCGGAGGGAACGCATGGCGGGTTCGACCTAGCCGACGGCGACGGAGCCTCTGATGACGGCTCATTACCGATCGCCAAAGGCATCTTCTCTGTGCTCAGCACGGACAACGAAGCGTCGGACTATTTCAACGGCGCGGCCGCTCGCGAGATCGCGCAGTCCCAGCTTGACTACGCGAACGACTTCAAGGAGGGCGTTGACCCGACCGCCAACAATCGTCGTTTGGCTGATTCGATGACGCTGCAGGGCCTGGTGGATTCTGGAACCTACAACGCCGCAGCCGCTTCCGAGTCCAATGCAGACTTGCGTGAGGCCGCGGCGTATCAAGCGAAGAAGTCGGCGTTCGAATTCGGCCTGGCCGGCGCGGACGCCGCCGGCCTGCCCGGCACGGACCTCATTTCGAAGACCTTCACTGAAGCCCTGATCGGTGATCCGCCCGCGGCAGGCTCGGCCGCGAGCAACAATCTGCCGAATCTCGACATCGGATCCGCCGAGAACCAGGTGCTGAATGCACTGTCGCAGTCCGGGGTCGAGATCCACGGAGTACCGGACGACCTTTGGGCACCAACCGATCCCGACAGCCCCGAGGCGCCTCGTCGCATCCGGACGTTCGAGGAATACACCGCATTTCTGGAGTTGGGAGAGAAAAAGCCAGCCTCAGCCAGCCTCTACGACGACATGATCAAGGCGGCCATCGTCGACACCATGGGTGAGCCAGTTGTCACTGGCATTGACCTTCAGATGACCAGCCGGTATAACGCCGTCACCGAAAACACAGATCCACCATGATGTTCCGACGTTCGGGAAGTGGGCGCCTGGTCGCGGGTGTCCTGGCTACCATGATCGCGACGGGAGGCTGCACATCCGAAACGCGGTCACCGCCGCCCGCAGCCGAGCCGCCCCCACATTGGCCGGCCGTTTATTCGGAGCTGAGCTTCGTCTGGAGCGCGGAGCGCGGCATCGATCTCCTCACCGGACCGGCGGTCGTCGTGCGTGCCTTCTTCGAATCGACGATGATCGCCAGCTATGCCGGCAGCAATGACTACCTGTATCCCGGCTTCGACCACGCCGTCCCCATCGACGAAGATGCCGCCGAGCCCGGGTCCTTCAATCTGTGGCCGGAGATCAGCTTCCCGACTACTACGCCTCGGGTCGGCATCCTTCGCGACCACATCCTGCGGATCACCGACTACGCAACGACAACCCATGCAATCACCTGCCACTGGACGTCCGGCGTCGGGAGGCGGCAGCCGAGCGGGCGGTACGTCAGCGGCTCGCAGGAACCTGACCGCGACGCCGGGGTCAGTGCGATGCGCTTCAGCCTCTTGCCTCCACCCAGCGGCGCAAGTACCGCCCTTCCACCACAGGAAGGCCCCTCGAAGTTTCCTGTCGAGGACGTGTTCGGCGGTTGGAAAATCATCGGCGAACTGAACGACTCGACACCGCCGGCAACCCTCGATCGCGACTGGCCCGAATATCGGCAAGACCTCGAAGCCTGTATCACCAAGGCCCCAGAATCAGCCGACCGCCGCATCTTCCTCACCACCGGTGAACACCCACGCTCCGACTTCCCGACCCTGCCACCCTTCCCGGGGTGGCCCGTCGAAAATAATTGATTGCAAACAACTTCTAGCGATTCGGGCAAATCGCGACAACCGTCTCCTGATTCAGGTCATCTCGTGAGGGCGCGGCGCCAGTGACCGCAAGAGCTCCGAAGACCAGGCCCGTGGCATTGCGCGCCGGCGTGGTTGTGGGATTCGCCTCAGCGAGCCTGACTCTGGGGACTTACTGGGCAGTGACGGCGTTCCTCGGCGTCGCAGTGTTCGTCACCGGCTTCGCGACCCTTTTCAGCTGGCGCCGTTACGGCCCTGCTCGTCAACCGTTTTCAACTGCCGAGCATGACGCTCTTCCATCTCGGCGAACAACTTGGCGGCAATGTCCATACGACCGGCATGGTTCTCGATCGCTCCAGCCTGCTTGGCGCTGATCTGCTCCCACTTCCCGGCCATCGCAGCCAAGGCCTGGGCCGACGAGCCCACCCACCCTGATTGCGCGTCGCCCACACTCACGATCGATTGTCTGTGTGCACTCGCCAGCATCTCCGCGCGGCGTCCGACATCAGCGCCCCCCTGAATCAACCCGGGGACGTCCACTTCGAACTTGTCAGCCATCGGAAACTCCTCGCTGTCGGTGTGCGGCCACACTAGCGACGACGCGACGAGTTCTCACTTCACCTAACACCGCACTCCCCGAGCAGTTCCTGCCACCCTTGGCGCAATTGCTGCCACCAGGAAATTAACCCCTGACCTGCCCGGTTACAGCCATCAGACCGGAACGGAAAACCCTCCCGAACCGATCGGAACGCCGGCCCTTCTCAATCAACCAGGGCCACTGATCGCCTCCGAAAACGAGAGAAGCAAGACCATGAAGAACATCGGAATCGCCAGCATCACCGCCACCGCCCTCGCCGCCACCTTCCTCGGACTGGCCGCCCCCGCCCTGGCCGCCCCCACCGGCGCCGGCAACGCCCAAGACACCATCAGCTCGCTCCAAGAGCAGGGCTACAAGGTCATCGTCAACCGCCAGTCCAACGCCCCGCTCAGCGAAGCCAGCGTCGTCTCCATCGGCGAAGGCGCCACCTTCAGCCACACCAACACCAACAACGGCAACGAAGGCGGCTACGG
>JBEVFK010000195.1:0-37849 GCA_040512325.1 Mycobacterium sp.
CACATCCAGTGGATGGTCAACAACTGCCCGAACACCCGACTGGTGCTGGCCGGATATTCGCAGGGCGCGGCCATCATCGACGTCCTCGCCGCGGTGCCGTTCCCGGCGATCGGGTTCAACGCACCCCTGCCGCCCAACACCCCCGAGCACGTGGCTGCCCTCGCCGTGTTCGGCAACCCGAGCACCAAGATCGGTCTGCCCTTGACCGCCAGCCCTGTTTACGGTGCGCGCTCCATCGACCTGTGCAATTTCGGCGATCCCGTGTGCTCTCCCGGGGATGACATTGCCGCCCACAGTAATTACGGTCCCGCCGGACTCACCAGCCAGGCGGCATCGTTTGTCGCCGGACATCTCTGAGAGCCCCTGTCACAGATTCCACCCGACCCGATCGATATGTGAGTATTAGCCGCATGAGCCTCAGCACGGCCACCCCGTCCCTCTTTCGCGGGCTGGCCCGCACAGTTGCCCCGGTATTCGCAGCAGTAATGCTGCTCAGCGCGCCGGCGGTACTACCGAACAGCCAGGGTCTGGCGACCGCGGGAGCCGAGCCGCCCTGCGCTGATATCGAGGTGGTGTTCGCGCGCGGCACCAGCGAAGCTCCCGGCATCGGCCGGGTCGGCCAGGCCCTGACCGACGCCCTGATCGCCCAGGGCGGCGGACGCACGGTCAGCACCTACGGGGTCAACTATCCGGCCACCTACGACTTCCTGACCTCCGCCGACGGCGCCAACGACGCGGCGGCGCACATTGCGGCCATGGCCCAGCAATGCCCCAATACGCGGATCGTGCTGGGCGGCTACTCCCAAGGGGCTGCCGTGGTCGACATGCTGGCGGGAGTCCCGCCGCTGGGCAACCGGATCGGCAACATCGGTTCGGCCCCTCCGCTGCCCGGGAACCTCGTCGGCAATATCGGCGGAGCCGCGGTATTCGGCAACTCGTCGCTGAAGTTCGGGGTGCCCCTGTCGAGCTCTGGAATCTTCGGCGGCAGGTCGATCGATCTGTGCAACGACGGCGATCCCATCTGTTCCGATGGCCGCAATCCGTTCGCTCACACCAGCTACGAGCGCACGAACCTGCCGGCGCAAGCGGCCGGCTTCATCCTCAGCCAGCTCTGATCCGCCACCCGCGTAATACGCGCTAGCAGGGACTATCCCCCGGCGGCCGGTACCATTGGCCCCATGGGTCACATGCGTCACAACCTGATGAGACGTTTCGCCGCGTCGATGAGCGTGGCAGTGATCGCCGCCGCCGTGCTGCTGGTCGCCCCGGCCGTGACTCCTGTTTCCAGCACCCTTGCCGTCGCAGGCGCGGCCACCTGCCCTCAGGTGGAGGTGGTTTTCGCCCGCGGACGTGAAGAGCCCACCGGGGCAGGCATCATCGGGACCGCGTTCGTCAATGCACTGCGTTCCAAATCCAACAAGAACATCGGCTACTACCCGGTGAACTACGACGCCAACATCGCCGTCGATCAGGGCGCCAACGATATGAGCAAACACATCCAGTACATGGTGGCCCACTGCCCCAGCACCAAACTGGTGCTCGGCGGGTACTCACTGGGTGCGGCGGTCACCGACATGGTGCTGGCAGTGCCCGGCCCGGTGTTCGGGTTCAACAGCCCGCTGCCACTGGGCAGCGACAACCACATCACGGCGGTGGCCCTGTTCGGCAACGGCACCCGGAAGGTGCTCGGCGGCTCGCTGACGAACATCGTCGCCGGCTACGACGACAAGATCATCGACCTGTGCAACGCCTCGGATCCCGTGTGCAGCGCCAGCCTGGACGTCAACGCATGGGCCGACAACTGGGCCGATCACCTGCAGAACGCCTACCTCAAGTCGGGCATGGTCAACCAGGCGGCGCAGTTCGCGGCCAATCGGCTCTGAGTCATCGGGGTTGCGCCCACAAGATCAGCCCCCGCTAGCATGTGACCTATGCGAGTCAGGCGCCTGTTCGGGGCATTGTGCGCGGTTGTCGGTGGCACCACCATGTTGTTGGCGGCACCGGCCGTCGCACCGGGGCCCGTGGGTCTACCCACTGCCGCGGCCGCGCCGTGCCCTCAGGTGGAGGTGATCTTCGCCCGCGGCCGCATCGAGCCCGCGGGTGCCGGTCAGGTCGGCAATGCGTTCGTCAGCGCGCTGCGGCAGAAGACGGACAAGGACATCGACCTCTATTCCGTCGACTACCCCGCCGACAACGAGATCGATGTCGGCGCCAATGACATGAGCTCCCGCATCCAGGACATGGCCGGGCGGTGTCCCGACACCCGGCTGGTGATCGGCGGGTACTCACTCGGTGCCGCCGTGGCCGACGTGGTGCTGGCGGTGCCCTTCGGGTTCTTCGGGTTCGACAAGCCGCTGCCGCCGGGGATGGATCAGAAGATCGCCGCTGTCGCCCTGTTCGGCAACGGCGCTTCCTGGGTGGGCCCCATCAGTAACTTCAGCCCGCTCTACCGGGAACGCACCATCGAGTTGTGCCACGGCGCCGATCCCATCTGCAACCCGGCCGACCCCAACACCTGGGAGAACAACTGGTCGGATCACCTGCAGCCCGCCTATATCGAGGGCGGGATGGTCAATCAGGCCGCCGACTTCGTGGCAGGCCGGGTCTAGGGCAGCCGGCGGGCGAAGCCGTGGGATCCCCGGGCACCTCTCGTGCACACAGATTCACCCAGAGGCGGGAAAACCGCGAAAATCCCGCCCTGGAGTGACGCGCAGTCACCTCCGTCGGGCCACGCAGGCCGGTCTAGGGCAGTCTGCGGACCTCGCGGGTGATCTGGATGCGGTCGGCCAGCTGGTCGTCCGGTGGATAGTCCACCCGCACCAGGGTGAGTCCGCGGGCCGGTGCCGCGGCGAAGTCACTGGAGCGGCTCGTCACTTCCAGCAGACCACCGAGCCAGTCCGCGGACCGGCGTCCTTCCCCGATGGCCAGCAGCGCACCGACCACCGAACGCACCATGTTCCAGCAGAACGCATCCGCGGTGACGGCCACGGTGATCGCGTCGCCGTCGCGGTGCCAGGACAGTGCCTGCAGATCACGGATGGTGGTGGCGCCTTCCCGGCGTTTGCAGAACGCGGCGAAGTCCTGCAGTCCCAGCAGGTGTCGCGACGCTTCCTGCATCGCGTCGACATCCAGCGGGCGTAGCCAGGCCGTGACGAACCGGGCCTCCTGGGGTTCCACCCCGTGCGGCGCCGTCGACAGCCGATAGTGATAATGCCGGCGAAGTGCCGAGAATCGTGCGTCGAAACCCGTTGGGGCCCGGACGATATCGCGCACCCGGACGTCAGGGGGCAGGAACCGCGCCAATCTGCGCACCAGGGGCAGGAATTCAGCGTCACCGGGACGGGGGTGGCGCGGATACGCCTGGGCCACTGCGTCACTCGGTATGTCGATGTGGGCGACTTGCCCGGTGGCATGCACGCCGGTGTCGGTGCGGCCCGCGGCCCGGCACAGCACCGGCACCCGGAACACCGTCGTCAGCGTCTCGTCGAGCACCCCGGCCACCGTGCGTTGCCCGGTCTGCGCGGCCCAGCCGGCGAAGTCGGTACCGTCGTAGGCAATGTCGAGGCGGAGACGAACAAACCCGCCACCGGAATCGGTGGCGGGTTTGTTCACAGCGTTGTCGCTAGGACTTCTTGTCATCCTCGACTTCGGCCTCGGGAGCCTCATCGGCGACGGGTGCGTCTTCGACCACCGCGTCTTCGACCACCGCGTCTTCGGCTACCTCATCCTCAGCGTCGGGGCCGACAGCGGCCTCGGGCTCGACAGCAGCCTGGGGAGCAGCGGCGGCGGCCACCGGCTTGGCCGAACCCGCACGGCGGGCCCGGTCGGCCTCGTTGGTGACGGTCTTCTCACGCACCAGCTCGATGACGGCCATGGGGGCGTTGTCGCCCTTGCGTGCCTCGACCTTGATGATGCGGGTGTAGCCACCCTCGCGATCGGTGTAGAACGGGCCGATCTCGGCGAACAGGGTGTGCACCACATCCTTGTCGCGGATCTTCTTCATCACCTCACGCCGGTTGTGCAGCGTGCCCTTCTTGGCATGGGTGATCAGCTTCTCCGCGTAGGGCCGCAGCGCCCGCGCCTTCGGCTCGGTGGTCTTGATCCGGCCGTGCTCGAAGAGTGACGTGGCCAGGTTGGCCAGCAGCGCCTTCTGGTGCGACGACGACCCGCCGAGGCGGGCACCCTTAGTGGGTTTGGGCATTGCGACTGTCTCCTAAATGGGGCCGGCCCCCGTATCAGGTAGGGCCGGGACGGAAATGCGGTGGTTAGAGCTGTTCGGTTTCGCGCCTAGAGCTGTTCGGTTTCGGCAAAGTCCTGCTCGGGCTCCAGGTCATAGCTGGCATCGCTGTTCCAGGTACCGGTGGCGACGTCATAACCGGCAACCTCGGACGGGTCGAACGTGGCCGGGCTGTCCTTGAGCGACAGACCCAGCTGATGCAGCTTGATCTTCACCTCGTCGATGGACTTCTGGCCGAAGTTGCGGATGTCCAGCAGATCGGACTCCGTGCGGGCGACCAGCTCGCCGACGGTGTGCACACCCTCGCGCTTGAGGCAGTTGTACGAGCGCACCGTCAGGTCGAGGTCGTCGATCGGCAGCGCGAAGCTGGCGATGTGATCGGCCTCGGCGGGCGACGGCCCGATCTCGATGCCCTCGGCTTCGACGTTGAGTTCCCGTGCCAAACCGAACAATTCGACCAAGGTCTTACCGGCCGACGCCAGGGCGTCACGGGGGGTGATCGAATTCTTGGTCTCGACGTCGAGGATCAGCTTGTCGAAGTCGGTGCGCTGCTCGACACGGGTGGCCTCCACCTTGTAGGTGACCTTGAGGACCGGCGAGTAGATGGAATCGACCGGGATACGGCCGATTTCAGCACCGGAGGCCTTGTTCTGCACGGCGGGGACGTAGCCGCGGCCACGCTCGACGACGAGCTCGACCTCCAGCTTGCCCTTGTCGTTCAGGGTGGCGATGTGCATGTCGGGGTTGTGCACCGTGACACCGGCCGGCGGCACGATATCGCCGGCGGTGACCGCACCCGGGCCCTGCTTGCGCAGGTACATGGTGACCGGCTCGTCTTCTTCGGACGAGACGACCAGCCCCTTGAGGTTCAGGATGATGTCGGTGACATCTTCCTTGACCCCGGGAACGGTGGTGAACTCGTGCAGCACGCCGTCGATGCGGATGCTCGTGACGGCCGCACCCGGGATCGACGACAGCAGCGTGCGCCGCAGCGAGTTCCCCAGGGTGTAGCCGAAGCCGGGCTCCAACGGTTCGATGACGAACTGCGACCGGTTCTCGGCAATGACCTCTTCGGCCAGTGTCGGGCGCTGTGAAATCAGCATGGTGTTTCTGTTCTCCTTCTCGGCAACCGCTATTTGATGCCGTTGGGTGCTTCACGCCCCGGCTGGGACGCGAACGCGTTACTTCGAGTAGAGCTCGACGATCAGCTGTTCGGTGAGCGGGATGTCGATCTGGGCCCGCTCGGGCAGCTGGTGGACGAGGATGCGCTGACGCTCGCCGACAACCTGCAACCAGCCCGGGATCGGGCGGTCGCCTGCGTTGGCGCGGGCGATCTCGAACGGCAGCGTGTTGATCGACTTCTCTTTGATGTCGATGATGTCGTACTGCGACACGCGGTAGCTGGGGATGTCGACCTTCACACCGTTGACGGTGAAGTGGCCGTGGCTGACCAGCTGGCGCGCCATGCGACGGGTCCGGGCCAGGCCGGCGCGGTACACGACGTTGTCCAGTCGGCTCTCGAGGATGCGCAGCAGGTTGTCACCGGTCTTGCCGGGCAGCCGGTTGGCTTCTTCGTAGTAGCGACGGAACTGCTTCTCCATCACGCCGTACGAGAAGCGGGCCTTCTGCTTCTCCTGCAGCTGCTGACGGTATTCGCTCTCCTTGATCCGCGCGCGGCCGTGCTGGCCGGGCGGGTAGGGACGCTTTTCGAACGACTGATCGCCGCCGATGAGGTCAACGCCGAGGCGGCGTGACTTGCGGGTTGCGGGTCCGGTATAACGAGCCATTTCTCTCTCTCTCCTCTAGACCCGGCGCCGCTTGGGCGGACGGCAGCCGTTGTGGGGCTGCGGGGTGACATCGGCAATGGCGCCCACTTCGAGTCCGGCGGCCTGCAGTGAACGAATCGCGGTCTCACGGCCTGAGCCGGGGCCCTTGACGAAGACGTCGACCTTCTTGACGCCGTGTTCCTGCGCCTTGCGGGCAGCACTCTCGGCGGCCAGCTGCGCGGCGAACGGGGTCGACTTACGCGAGCCCTTGAAGCCGACATGGCCCGACGATGCCCAGGCGATGACGTTGCCCTGGGGATCGGTGATGGACACGATCGTGTTGTTGAACGTGCTCTTGATGTGGGCGGCCCCGTGCGGAACGTTCTTCTTTTCCTTGCGGCGGGTCTTCTGCCCCTTCTTGGGAGCAGCGCCACCCTTCTTTGCTTGTGCCATCCGGGGTTACCTGGCCTTCTTCTTGCCGGCGATGGTGCGCTTCGGGCCCTTGCGGGTGCGCGCGTTGGTCTTGGTTCGCTGGCCACGCACCGGCAGGCCACGGCGATGCCGCAGGCCCTGGTAGCAGCCGATCTCGATCTTGCGGCGGATATCGGCCTGCACCTCGCGGCGCAGATCACCTTCCACCTTGAGGCTGCCCTCGATGTATTCGCGCAGCTGGGTCACCTGGTCGTCGGTCAGGTCCTTGGAGCGCTGGTCCCTGTCGATACCGGTGGCCGCCAGGATTTCCTGGGAGCGCGTACGGCCTACGCCGTAGATGTAAGTCAGCGCGATCTCCATGCGCTTATCGCGCGGGAGGTCTACGCCCATAAGTCGGGCCACTTGTGCCATTCCTTTTCATAGCGGAGGTCTGATCCCAGCCCGTTCCCCTCGCGGGGTCCGGCCTCCGTGCCGGACGTAAATGAACTGGCCCATCTCTAAAGATGCGAGCCGCTCAGTGGTGCTGGGAGGTCATCATTCAGTTGTGGATACTGCGAACAGCCCTGACGAAAAGGGGTTTTAGCCTTGCCGCTGCTTGTGGCGCGGATCGGAGCAGATCACCATGACTCGCCCATGCCGGCGGATCACCCTGCACTTGTCGCAGATCGGCTTGACGCTCGGGTTCACCTTCACGGCAGTAACGATCCTGTCTTGTCTCGATGTTGGTTTCTGATGTCGGACTGATTACTTGTAGCGGTACACAATGCGGCCACGGGTCAGGTCGTAGGGAGAGAGCTCCACTACGACACGATCCTCGGGCAGGATGCGGATGTAGTGCTGCCGCATCTTGCCGCTGATGTGGGCGAGAACCTTGTGTCCGTTCTCCAGCTCAATGCGAAACATTGCATTGGGCAGAGGCTCGACTACACGGCCCTCGACCTCGATGGCACCGTCTTTCTTGGCCATACTCTTCGGCGATCCTTGCTATTCGGTTTCGTATCTACTGCGTCCGACTGGGCGCAGCCTTCGTTCCGACTACAAAACGTGGACCGGGGATGAGACATTCCGGAGGTTCTGACTGACGATCTCCAGAACAGGCACGCAAAGTGTCGGCGCGTTAGTCGCACCGTTGGTCTACGATACTCGCTCTACGGCCAGGCTCCAAAACTACGGCCACCAGGGGCGGCCCCGGGATGCGCAGAGCGTCCTGGTGCGGTTGCTGCTGAGTCAAGTGTGCCTGAAGTGAGACCAGTGGCGGTCGATCGGGACGTTGCGTTCGCCGTCGGCGCAACCTCGTTTCGCTCGCGGAGTAACCACCGCCGTCAGCCCACGGTCTGTCCTAGTCAGAGGGCATACTTACAGGCGATGTCCGGATCAGATTCGCAGACCCGTAAACCCGTTATCTTGACCGTCGACGACGACCCCGCGGTGTCGCGCGCCGTCGCTCGAGATCTTCGTCGCCACTACGGCGAACACTTCAGGATCGTGCGCGCCGAATCCGGCCCCGATGCACTGGAAACGCTCAACGAGCTCAAGTTGCGCGGCGAGACGGTGGCGGTGTTCGTCGCCGACTACCGGATGCCGCAGATGAGCGGCATCGAGTTCCTCGAAGCGGCCATGGACATCTTCCCGATGGCGCGCCGGGTGCTGCTGACGGCCTATGCCGACACCCACGCCGCCATCGACGCCATCAACGTCGTCGATCTCGACCACTACCTGCTCAAGCCCTGGGACCCGCCGGAAGAGAAGCTCTACCCGGTGATCGACGCGCTGATCGACGCGTGGCGCTCCACCGGCGAGCACGCCATCCCCCACACCAAGATCATCGGCCACCCGTGGAACGCGCGCTCCGCCGAGGTGCGCGAATTCCTGGCCCGGAATCGCTTGTACTACACCTGGTTTCGCGCGGACGAGCCCAAAGGCAAGCAGCTGCTCGACGCGGCCGGTCTCGACGACCTGACCCTGCCGGTGATCATCACCGAGCAGGGCGAGACGCTGGTGACTCCCACCGATGCCGAGCTGGCCGCCACGCTGGGCCTCACCACCACCCCCGCCGACGACTTCTACGACCTGGTGGTCATCGGCGGCGGGCCTGCCGGATTGGCGGCCGCGGTCTACGGAGCGTCCGAAGGCCTCAAGACCGTGCTGATCGAACGCACCGCCACCGGCGGCCAGGCCGGGCAGAGCTCCCGGATCGAGAACTACCTGGGTTTCCCCGACGGGCTGTCGGGGTCGCAGCTCGCCGAGCGGGCTCGCCGCCAGGCCGAGAAGTTCGAAGCCGAGCTCATCACCGCCGCCGAAGTGGTGGGGCTGGAGATCGACGGTTCCGCCCGGACGGTGAAACTCTCCGACGGCCGCTCCATCGGAGCCCGCTCGGTCATCCTCGCGATGGGCGTCGAGTACCGGCAGTTGCCCGCCGACGGGTGCGCCGGGCTCACCGGGGCCGGGGTGTATTACGGCGCCAACTCCTCGGTGGCCTCGGACTGCGACGAGGACGAGGTGTACGTCATCGGCGGGGCCAACTCCGCCGGACAGGCCGCGATGTTCCTGTCGCGGACGGCCAAGTCCGTGACCATCGTCAGTCGTCGCACCCTCGAGGATTCGATGTCGCATTACCTGATCCAGCAGATCAGGGCCAACGACAAGATCAAGGAGATGCCCAACACCGTCGTCCACGCGGTCAAGGGCAACGGCCACCTCGAAGGCATCTGCCTGGAGCACACCAAGACCGGTGAGCGCGAGGACTTCAAGTGCGGCCGCATGTTCATCTTCATCGGCGCCGAGCCCCGCACCGACTGGCTCGACGGGGTGGTGGTGCGCGACGCCCACGGTTTCATCGTGGCCGGACCGGACCTGCGCGACATCTCCGGCTGGACCCTGGACCGCCCGCCGCACCACCTGGAGACCAGCGTGCCCGGCGTCTTCGTCGCCGGCGACGTCCGCTCGGAATCCGCCAAACGGGTCGCCGCCGCCGTCGGCGAAGGATCCATGGCCGTGATGCTGGTGCACCGGTACCTCGCCGAAGCCTAGGGAGCCCACCACGATGCGCGCAGACGATGATGCAAGCCCGTGCAGCGTGGACGAACTGCGCGGGCTGTTCATCTTCGACGGTCTGACCGAAGAGCAATTGACCCGGCTGTGCCGCGACGGGCAGGTGCGCAATTTCGAACCCGGGCAGCTGTGTCGTGAGGGCGAGCCGGCCGAGTACTTCTATGTCTTGCTCGAGGGTGAGATCGCGCTGTCCAAGCGCTCCGGCGCCCGGGACATCGACATCTGGCGGGCCTCGGCGCCCGGTTCGTACTGCGGCGCGTGGTCGGCATTTCTGCTGGACGAACTCACCCTCTACGAGAACACCGCGACCCTGACACGGCCGTCGCGGGTGTTCGTGTTGGAGGCGGCAGCGCTGGGCACCTTCTTGCACAGCGATTTTCCGATGGCCACCCATCTGCTGGTGGGGCATTCCCACGGCCGCTTCCACCAGCACCGGATCCTCGGCCCGCATGACCGGTTGGTGCAGCTCGGCCAGTTGACCGCCGGGCTCACCCACGAGTTGAACAACCCCGCGGCCGCCGCCGTACGAGCCGTCGACGAACTGCGGGACCGGGTCGCGGGCATGCGCCAGCGGCTCGCCGACCTGGCCGACGGCACCACCACACCCGGGGCGGTGCGCTCCCTGGTGGAACTTCAGGACCGGGTGGCCGAACAAGCCTCGAAGCCGAACGACCTGACGGCCATGGAGAAGTCCGACCTCGAAGAGGCGCTGGGCGAATGGCTCGACCAGCACGGCGTGGGCGGCGCCTGGGATTTCGCGGCGACGTTCGCCGAAGCCGGCCTGGACCTCGACTGGATGGAGCGCATCTCGGCATCCATCGCCGGCGCCGACACCGAGTCCACGGTGTCCCTTGACCGGACCGTGCGATGGCTGAGCTGCAGCGTCGAGACCGAACTGCTGTTGGCCGAGATCGGCGACGCGACCAAACGCATCTCCTCCCTCGTCGGGCAGGCCAAGCAGTACTCCCAGCTGGACCGGGCGCCGTTCGGTCTGACCGATGTCCACGCGCTGCTCGACAGCACGCTGACCATGCTGTCGCACCGCCTCGGGTCCGACGTCACCGTGGTGCGCGACTACGACCCGAGCCTGCCTGAGCTGCCCGGCTACCCCGGCGAGCTCAACCAGGCGTGGACGCACCTGATCAACAACGCACTGGACGCACTCGGCGGCGTCGCGCACCGCGTCCTGACCCTGCGCACCTACCGGCACGGGGACATGGTGCGGGTCGAGGTGTGTGACACCGGGCCCGGAGTTCCCGACGAACTGCTGGCGCGGGTCTTCGACCCGTTCTTCACCACCAAACCGTTCGGCGAGGGCACCGGGCTGGGCCTGGACATCGCGGCCCGCATCATCGATCGTCACCGCGGCAGCCTGTGGGCGGAATCAAAACCCGGCGATACGCGTTTCATAGCAGCACTGCCGCTTACCGCCGCGCCTGCAGATGCTGGGCCAGAGGAAGGATTTTGATGGGCGAGCAATGCTTGGCCGAAGAGCTGCGGACACTGTTCCTGTTCGAGCACCTGACGCACGAACAGCTCGACATGCTGTGCCAACACGGGCAGATCGACACGTTCCCGGAAGGTCCGCTGTGCGCCGAAGGCGATCCGGCGACGTGCTTCTACGTGCTGATCGACGGCGAGCTGGTCATGTCGAAGCGCTCCGGTGGCGTGGATGTCGAAACCGGCCGCACCTCCCAGCGCGGTGTGTACTGCGGGGCCTGGTCGGCCTACATCCCCGGCGAGGAACACGTGTATCAGGCGTCGGTCCGGTTGACCCGGGAGTCGCGGATGTTCGTCCTCGACGCGGAGGCGTTCGCCCATTTCATGGAGTCGCAGTTCCCCATGGCCGTGCACCTGCTCGAAGGCCACATGGTGGGCACGGCACGCGCCCGCTCGATCCTGGATCAGCGCGAGAAGCTGCTGGCGCTGGGCACCATCACGGCCGGCTTGACCCACCAGCTCAACAATCCGGCGGCCGCCACCGCCCGCGCCGTCGCCGACCTTCGTGAAGGCACCGGCAAGATGCGGCACAAGCTGGCGATGGTCGCCGAGGGCAAGTTCACCCCAGAGGCGCTGCGGATGCTGGTCACCATCCAGGACGAGGTGGCCGAACAGGTGGCCAAGGCCAATCGCGAAGAGCTCACCGCGCTGGAGTCCACCGATCGCGAAGAACAGCTCGGCGACTGGCTCGACGACCACGGCATCATCGGCGGCTGGGACTATGCGCCCACGTTCGTGGAGGCCGGGCTCGACATCGACTGGCTGGAGCGGGTGTCGGCCACCATCGAGGACGCCCTCGGCGGCGGTGGCGCTGCCACGCCCATGCTCCAGAGCGCGATCGGCTGGCTGAAGTACACCATCGACACCGAACTGCGTATGCAGGAGATCGCCGAGGCCAGCAAGCGCATCTCGGCGCTGCTCGCCGGCGCCAAGCAGTACTCGCAGATGGATCGCGGCGCGTATCAGAGTGCGAACGTCCACGAGTTGCTGCGTAGCACGATGATGATGTTCGGCGACAAGGTGGGCAAGGGCAAACCGATCACCCTGGCCAAGGAGATGGACCACTCTCTGCCCGAAATTCTTTGTTACCCAGGTGATCTCAACCAGGTGTGGACCAACATCATCGACAACGCCATTCAGGCGATGGACGGGCACGGCACGTTGACCGTTCGCAGCAGCCGTGAGAACGACAACATGATCCGCATCGAGATCTGCGATGACGGCCCCGGCATCGCCGAAGAGAACATCGACCGCATCTTCACGCCCTTCTTCACCACCAAACCGGTGGGCAAAGGCACCGGTCTCGGGCTGGATCTCGCCTGGCGGGTCATCGTCGAAAAGCACCACGGCAATCTGTCGGTCCAGTCCACCCCCGGCGATACCCGGTTCATCATCTGCCTGCCGCTGCAGGCTCCCGGCCCCGAAGCCGCGCCGCCCGCCGAACTCACGTCGACCGAATCGGAATAGCACCGCACACCCACCGGGTTGTGGCTGGAATGGGCAAACCTGATCTCGGCACGTTCGGCGTATTCGGTCACTACCAGCAGTGGCAGCAAGTACCTCCGCCGCAGTTACGGGAGATCGAGGCGCTCGGTTACGGCGCCATCTGGGCCGGCGGCTCCCCCGCCGCCGACCTCTCCTGGGTGGAGGGTCTGCTCGAGGCCACGGACACGCTGCAGGTGGCGACGGGCATCGTCAACATCTGGACCGCTGAGGCCGAGACGGTCGCCGAGTCGTACCACCGCATCGAGCAGGCCTTTCCGGGCCGGTTCCTGCTCGGCATCGGCGTGGGCCATCCCGAGGCACAAGCCGAGTACAAGAAGCCCTACGACGCGTTGACCGAATACCTGGACCGACTCGACGCCCGTGGCGTGCCCCGGGACCGCCGCGTCGTCGCCGCGCTCGGGCCCCAGGTTCTCAAGCTCTCGGCTCGCCGCAGCGCAGGCGCACATCCATATCTCACGACGCCGGAGCACACCGCACAGGCGCGGGCGCTGATCGGGCCCGAGGCGTTCCTGGCACCTGAGCACAAGGTGGTGTTGACCACCGACCCCGCCGAGGCGCGTGCGGTAGGCCGCAAGGCTCTGGATGTCTATCTGAACCTGGCCAACTACCTGAACAACTGGAAACGGCTCGGCTTCACCGACGCAGATGTCGCTGCGCCGGGTAGTGACTCGTTGGTGGACGCCGTGGTGGCGCACGGCGAGGTCGACGCCATCGCGGCGAGGTTGAGAGCCCATCTCGACGCGGGCGCAGACCACGTGCCCGTTCAGGTGCTGACCTCACCTGAGAAGCTGGTACCGGCACTGGCCGCACTCGCTGGACCGCTGGGCCTGAACTGACCGACGCACCGCGTGAACTTTTCCGATTGGATGGAACCTGATGACCGACGCAGTTTCGCTGAAGCCTGACCTCGGCCGTTTCGGTGTCTGGACCGGTGGTCCGGTGACCCCCGAGCAGGCGGTGGAGATCGAGAAGTTGGGCTACGGCGCGGTCTGGGTGGGCGGATCGCCTGCCGGCGATCTGGCCTTCGTCGAACCGATCCTCGAGCAGACGACGACGTTGCAGATCGCCACCGGCATCATCAACATCTGGACCGCCGATGCCGACACGGTCGCCGAGTCGTACCACCGCATCGAAACTGCTCATCCCGGACGGTTTCTGCTGGGCATCGGAGTCGGGCACCCCGAGCACACACAGGAGTACACCAAGCCGTATACGGCGTTGGTCGACTACCTGGACGCTCTCGACGCCAAGACCGTGCCCACCAGCAGGCGCGTCATCGCCGCCCTGGGCCCCAAGGTGCTCCAGCTCGCCCGCGACCGCAGCGCCGGGGCCCATCCGTACCTGACCACACCGGAGCACACCGCTCAGGCCAGAGAGCAGGTGGGCAATTCGGTCTACCTCGCACCGGAACACAAGGTGGTGCTCACCACGGACGCCGAGAAGGCCCGCGAGCTCGGCCGCCAGACCGTCGGCTTCTATCTGGGTCTGAGCAACTACGTCAACAACTGGCGCCGGCTCGGTTTCACCGCCGACGACGTGACCCAGCCGGGCAGCGACAAGCTGATCGACTCGGTGGTCGCCTACGGCACCCCCGACGCCATTGCCGCACGCCTGACCGAGCACCTCGACGCCGGTGCCGATCACGTCACCATCCAGGTGCTCGGCAGTCGCGACGAGTTGGTGCCCACCCTGACCGAACTGGCGCCCGCCCTGGGATTGACCAGCAGCTAGTCTTCCGAACCATGCGGTTGCTCGTCACCGGTGGGGCCGGCTTCATCGGTGCGAACTTCGTCCATGCGGCGGTGCGCGACTTCCCGGATGACTCGGTGACGGTGCTGGACGCCCTCACCTATGCCGGCAGCCGGGAGTCGCTGCAACCGGTCGCGGCCCAGGTGCGGCTGCTGGTGGGCGACGTCGCGGATGCCGGTTTGGTCGACGCTCTGGTGGCCGAGTCGGACGCCGTGGTGCATTTTGCCGCCGAGACCCACGTCGACAATTCGTTGGCCGACCCGCACCCGTTCCTGCACACCAACGTGATCGGCACCTATACCGTGCTCGAGGCGGTGCGCAGGCACGGCGTGCGGCTGCACCACATCTCCACCGACGAGGTGTACGGCGATCTCGGGCTCGGCGATGTCCGGACCCGCTTCGAGGAGACCACTCCGTACAACCCGTCGAGCCCGTACTCCTCGACCAAGGCGGCCTCGGACCTGCTGGTGCGCGCCTGGGTGCGCTCCTACGGCGTGCGTGCGACGATCTCGAACTGTTCCAACAATTTCGGGCCGTACCAGCATGTGGAGAAGTTCATCCCGCGCCAGATCACCAATATCCTGACCGGCCGTCGGCCCAAGCTGTACGGCACGGGCGCCAACATTCGGGACTGGATACATGTCGACGATCACAACCGCGCGGTGCGCCGGATCCTGGAAGCCGGGGAAGCGGGCCGCACCTACCTGATCGGGGCGGACTGCGAGCAGTCGAATCTTGTTGTGCTCCAGCAGATTCTGGAGCTGATGGGGCGCGACGCCGACGACTTCGATCATGTCACCGACCGCGCCGGCCACGATCTGCGCTACGCGATCGACCCGTCGGCGCTGCGCGACGAGCTCGGCTGGACACCACGCCACCCCGACTTTCGCACCGCTCTGCGCACCACCATCGACTGGTACCGGGACAACGAGAACTGGTGGGGCCCACTCAAAGACGGCGTCGAAGCCGGTTACCGGCAACGCGGCCAGTGACGCATCAGCCGAGCTCGAAATCGCCCGGCTTCCAGGAGCCGTCGAACGCCGGCGCCTCCGGCCCGTAGATCCGGAAGTAGGCGAACCAGCCGGAACCCGGGATCGTCTGGATCCAGCGGTTTTCACCGTCCTCGGGCGGTTCGGGGCCGAAATGCAGCACCACCGAATCGCCGGCGAGGTCGGTCAGTTCGAACAGCGAACGCAATGCCGCCCGGCCCTGGTCGGTGATCACCTGACTGCGGGTTGCCGCGTCGTACACCGTCACCGACCAGAACAGCGTGGCGGGCACCGGTAGCGGCACGGTGAGGGTGTAGGAGTTGGCGCCGTCCAGGTAGGCGCCCGTGCGGTCGGACAGGCCCAGCCAGTACAGCGATCCGGCGCCGGCGTCACGGCGGAACATCGCCGGTGATGTCGCGATCGCCTGGAAGAACCACTTGTCCAGGGCATACGTGTCTCGGAAATCCGGGGTGTCGAAGGTGCCGTTCTCCGAGCGCAGCGCCACCCATTCCCACTGGCGGTCCGACCACACCAGCCGCGCGGGCGTCCGGTCGGCGAACGACTCGACGCGCATCTGCAGGTTGGCCGTCTGCGCGGCGAGTTCCAGGATGCGGGCCGTTCGGGCGTCGGGTTCGAACGGCTGGTCTTTGCTGATGCCCAGCGCTGCCAGCTCACCGTATTGCGCGCGGCTGTCTTCCAGCACCGGTTCGGTCTGCACGAGGTGGTGCAGCGAACGCCAGAAGCCGAGGTCGGTCTCGATGGCCAGCGGAGTGGTGTCCTGACCGCCTGACGTCGTATCCACCCAGGTCGGCTCGGTCCAGTCCGCCGGCGCCTCCAGCGGATAGATCTTCACCGTGGTGATCCGTTCGAGCGCGGCCTTGGCATCGCCGTCCTGCGGGATGGAGCGCACCGCGGCCAGCACCCGGTAGGCCTCGGCGACCCCGCTGTGATGTCCCTCGGGAATCTCGCCCTCGTATCCCGGCGGCAGCACCAGATGCTTGCCGCCGGCACCCGCATCCGGTCCGGGCAGCCCGAAGTCGAGGATCCAGCGTTGGTGGATGTCGAAAACCGCGCCCACGAACGGCCCTTCGGGGACCTCGATCACCATGGGCCCGGCATGCAGATCCAGCAACACCGCCCCATAGGGGGTGTCCGAGTTGAGGGTGAAGCCGACGTGGTGGGGCTGAGTTTCCAGGTAGGGAAAGACCTCGTTGGGCTTGGCGCCACCGGCGGCCGTACCGTCGAAAATCGCTGCGCCGGAGACCGATCGGTAGAAGTAGCGGTACATCTGCACGGCTCGGTTCAGGTCCACTGCCTCGTAGGCCAGCTCGACCGTATCGGGCAACGGGTAGCCGCCACGCAGCGGCTGAGGTGTCTCAGGGTTGGCCGTCATGATGCCGAACTCCCTCCGGTTCTGGAGACGACAGTAACCCTGCCCGCAGCGGCCCGGCGGTCATTCCGGCAGGGTGTCGGCGTGGCACATGTGCGCCAGCAAGCAGCGGGTACCGCGTCGAAGCGGCCGGCGTGGCGCCGGTTCAGGGGTGTCCGGTTCGGCCAGACCCTTGCGCCGGAGCCGCGGAATTACTAGGATATGCAAGTATCTTGTTCCTTTCCGCGGGCCAGATCCGCGCCACTTCTCAACCCCCGGGATGACTGATGACCACAACGATTCCGCATTTCATCGATGGCAAGCGCACCAACCTGGAGTCCACCCGCACCGCGGATGTGCTCAACCCGAGCACCGGTGAGGTGCAGGCCCAGGTGCTGCTGGCCTCGACCGCCGACGTCGCCGCCGCCGTGGAGGTCGCGGTCCGGGCGCAGCAGGAATGGGCAGCGTGGAACCCGCAGCGACGGGCACGCGTGATGATGAAATTCGTCGCCCTGGTCAACGCCAACGCCAATGAACTGGCCGAGCTGCTGTCGATCGAGCACGGCAAGACCGTGGCCGATTCGCTCGGCGACATCCAGCGCGGTGTCGAGGTCATCGAGTTCGCCATCGGCATCCCGCACCTGCTCAAGGGTGACTACACCGAGGGCGCAGGCACCGGAATCGACGTCTACTCGTTGCGGCAGCCCCTCGGTGTGGTTGCGGGCATCACTCCGTTCAACTTCCCCGCGATGATCCCGCTGTGGAAGGCCGGCCCGGCGCTGGCCTGCGGTAACGCCTTCATCCTCAAGCCGTCCGAGCGTGACCCCTCGGTGCCGCTGCGCCTGGCCGAGCTGTTCCTCGAGGCCGGGCTGCCCGCCGGGGTGTTCCAGGTGGTCCAGGGCGACAAGGAAGCCGTCGACGCCATCCTGCACCACCCGGACATCAAGGCGGTCGGATTCGTCGGTAGCTCCGATATCGCGCAGTACATCTATGAGACCTCGGCCGCCAACGGCAAGCGTTCGCAGTGCTTCGGCGGCGCCAAGAACCACATGATCATCCTCCCCGACGCCGACCTCGACCAGGCCGTCGACGCACTCATCGGCGCGGGCTACGGCAGCGCCGGCGAACGGTGCATGGCGATCAGTGTCGCGGTCCCGGTCGGTGAGGAGACCGCAGATCGGTTGCGCGCCAGACTGGTTGAGCGCGTCAACAACCTGCGGGTGGGGCACAGCCTGGACCCCAAGGCCGACTACGGCCCCCTGGTCACCGGCGCCGCACTGGAGCGGGTGCGTGACTACATCGGCCAGGGTGTCGAGGCCGGCGCCGAGATCGTGGTCGACGGCCGCGACCGGGCCAGCAATGAACTGACTTTCGGTGACGACAGCCTCGAGGGTGGGTACTTCATCGGCCCCACCCTGTTCGATCACGTCACCAGCGACATGTCGATCTACACCGACGAGATCTTCGGCCCGGTGCTGTGCATCGTCCGCGCCAAAGATTACGACGAGGCGCTCGAACTGCCGTCCAAGCACGAATACGGCAACGGCGTGGCGATCTTCACCCGCGACGGCGACGCCGCCCGCGATTTCGTGGCCAAGGTCCAGGTGGGCATGGTGGGCGTCAACGTGCCCATCCCGGTTCCGGTGGCCTACCACAGCTTCGGCGGCTGGAAGCGGTCCGGCTTCGGCGATCTCAACCAGCACGGGCCTGCGTCGATCCAGTTCTACACCAAGGTCAAGACCGTCACCTCCCGGTGGCCTTCGGGCATCAAGGACGGCGCCGAGTTCTCCATCCCCACGATGAAGTAGGCGGCCACCCCATGCAGTTGTTCGGGCTCGATGAAGACGAACGGACCATCACCGAGACGGCGGCCGCGTTCGCGGCCAAACGTCTTGCGCCGCATGCGCTCGATTGGGACACCGAGAAGCATTTCCCGGTGGAGGTGTTGCGGTCGGCGGCCGAACTCGGGATGGCCGCGGTGTACTGCAGCGAGGACGTCGGGGGCAGCGGTCTGCGTCGCCTGGATGCCGTGCGCATCTTCGAGCAGCTCGCCGCCGCTGATCCGACCATCGCCGCGTTCATCTCGATCCACAACATGTGCGCCTGGATGATCGACACCTACGGCACGCGCGAACAACGCAAGATGTGGGTGCCGAAGCTGGCGTCCATGGAGGCCATCGCCAGTTACTGCCTCACCGAGCCGGGTGCGGGCTCTGATGCCGCAGCCCTGAGCACCAAGGCGGTGCGCGACGGCGATCATTACGTGCTCAACGGGGTCAAGCAGTTCATCTCGGGAGCCGGCGTCTCCGACGTCTATGTGGTGATGGCGCGCACCGGCGGCACGGGACCGCGCGGCATCTCGGCGTTCGTCGTCGAAAAGGGCACGTCCGGACTGTCTTTCGGCCCCGATGAGGCAAAGATGGGCTGGCATGCCCAGCCCACCGCCCAGGTGATCTTCGAGGACGTTCGGGTGCCCGCCGACGCGCTGCTCGGCGGTCCCGAGGGTGAAGGCACCGGCTTCGGCATCGCGATGAACGGGCTCAACGGCGGGCGGATCAACATCGCCGCCTGTTCGCTGGGTGGGGCGCAGGCGGCCTACGACAAGGCCGCCGCCTACGTCCGGGACCGGCAGGCGTTCGGCGCCTCGCTGCTCGACGAGCCCACCATCCGGTTCACACTGGCCGACATGGCCACGGCGTTGCAGACGTCGCGGACCCTGCTGTGGCAGGCGGCTTCCGCCCTCGACGCGGGAGATCCGGAGAAAGTCGAGCTGTGCGCGATGGCCAAACGCTATGTCACCGACGCCTGCTACGAGGTGGCCGACCAGGCGCTGCAATTACACGGCGGCTACGGCTATCTCAAGGAGTACGGCCTGGAGAAGATCGTCCGGGATCTGCGGGTGCACCGAATTCTGGAGGGCACCAACGAAATCATGCGGGTGGTCATCGGCCGGGCCGAGGCCACCCGGGCCCGCGCAGCAGTCTGACCCACCTCGCACAACGCCAAAGGACACGTCAATGACGACAATCGCATTTCTCGGCCTGGGCAACATGGGTGGCCCCATGGCCGCCAATCTCGTGGCCGGCGGCCACACCGTGCGCGCCTTCGACCTGGTGCCCGCGCTCAAGGAAGCAGCAGAAGCCAAGGGTGCCACCGTGTTCGACAGCGGCGCCGAAGCCGTCGCCGAGGCCGACGTGGTGATCACCTCACTGCCCAACGGCAACATCGTCAAAGCCTGCTTCGCAGAGATCCTGCCTGCGGCCAAACCCGGCACCCTGTTCATCGACACGTCCACCATCTCGGTGGCCGACGCCCGCGAGATCAACGCCCAGGCAGCAGAACTCGGCTTCGAACACCTGGACGCACCGGTCTCCGGCGGCGTGAAGGGTGCCACCGCAGGCACGCTGGCATTCATGGTCGGCGGTACCGACGAGGCCGTCGAACGCGCCCGCCCCATCCTGGAACCCATGGCAGGCAAGGTCATTCACTGTGGCGCGTCGGGCACCGGGCAGGCCGCCAAGCTGTGCAACAACATGGTGCTCGCGGTGCAGCAGATCGCCATCGGTGAGGCGTTTGTGCTCGCCGAGAAGCTCGGTCTGTCGGATCAGTCGCTGTTCGACGTGATCACCGGCGCCACCGGCAACTGCTGGTCTGTACACACCAACTGCCCTGTCCCCGGCCCGGTCCCGACGTCGCCGGCCAACAATGACTTCAAGCCCGGTTTCGCCACCGCGCTGATGAACAAGGACCTCGGACTGGCGATGGATGCGGTGTCGGCCACCGGTGCCACCGCCCCACTGGGCACCCACGCCGCCGAGATCTACAGCAAGTTCAACACCGACCATGCCGGAGAAGACTTCAGCGCCGTCATCAACCTGCTGCGCTGATTCGCCCACATGCCGATCTCGGCGCGCTTGACCGAGGTGAAGTGCCGATGCGCTTGAATGGGGAAGTGCCTGCCTCCGGCGAGAAACGCGATCCGATAGCCCAGGCGCGCACCAATTGGGAGCGGTCGGGCTGGGGCGGTGTCGCCGACGGCATGGTAGCGGTGACCTCGGTGATGCGGGCGCATCAAATACTGTTGGCCAGAGTCGAGAATGCGCTGCGGCCCTACGATCTGAGCTTTTCCCGGTATGAGCTGCTGCGGCTGCTGGCGTTCACCCGTGCCGGTGCACTGCCCATCACCAAGGCCTCCGATCGGCTGCAGGTGCACGTCACCAGCGTCACGCACGCCATCCGGCGGCTGGAAGCCAATGGCCTGGTTCGGCGGGTGCCGCATCCCACCGACGGACGTACGACGTTGGTCGAGATCACCGACGTGGGGCGTTCCACGGTCGAGGACGCGACGGTGACGCTGAACCAGAAGGTGTTCGCCGATATCGGTATGTCCGACGAGGATTCCCGAAGCCTGGTGGCGTCGATCGAGACGCTGCGGCGCAGCGCCGGCGACTTCTGAGCGCTGACGAGATCGGCCGTGTCAGCTCACAGAGTGAGGATGCGGGGACCGTCGTCGGTGACGGCGACGGTGTGCTCCCAGTGCGCGGCGCGGGTGCCGTCGGCGGTGATCACCGTCCACTCGTCGTCGAGCACCACGGTCTCTGTGGTGCCCAGCGTCAGCATCGGTTCGATGGCCAGTACCGAGCCGGGGGCCAGCAGCGGGCCGCGGGCCGGGGGACCTTCGTTCGGCAGGAATGGATCCATGTGCATCTGCCTGCCGATCCCATGCCCGCCGTAGCCCGCGACGATGCCGAACTTGCGGTCGTACTTGAGCTCCGCCGCATGCGTGCCGCACTCGATGGCATGGGACACATCACCCAACCGGTTACCGGGCACCATGGCCGCGATGCCGGCTTCCATCGATTCACGCGTCGCGTGCGACAGGTTCTCGTCGGCCGGGATCAGCGGGCCGACACCGAAGGTGACCGCGGAATCGCCGTGCCAGCCCTCGACGATCGCCCCGCAGTCGATGGACACCAGGTCCCCCGACACCAGGATGTCGTCCGCGGACGGGATACCGTGCACCACCCGGTCGTTGACCGACGAGCAGATGCTGCCCGGGAAGCCGTGATAGCCGAGAAAGGATGGGATGCCGCCGCCGTCGCGGATGGTGGCCTCAGCCACCCGGTCCAGCTCGAGTGTGGAGACGCCGGGAAGCGCGGCTGCCTGAACGGCGCGTAGCGCGCGGGCCACCAGAGCACCGGCCACAGCCATCGCGTCGAGCTCGCCGGCGCTGCGTTGCGGCACCACCTTGCGGCTGCGTAGCCCAGGAATGGAAACCATCAACCGCTACTTGCCGAGCGCCTGCAGCGCTCGAGCGAACACCTCGTCGAGTTCGCCCACGGCGTCGACGGTCTTGAGCTCTGCGCTGTAGTGATCGAGCAGGGGCGCCGTCTCGTCGCGGTAGACCTTGAACCGGTTGCGGATGACGTCCTCGGTGTCGTCGGCCCGGCCGCGGCCCTTGAGGCGCTCCACCAGTTCGTCCTCGGGCACCCGGAACTCCACCACCGCGTCGAGCTTCAGTCCACGCTTTTCCAGCATGGCTTCCAGCGCTTCCGCCTGCTCCACCGAGCGGGGGAAACCGTCGAGGATGAAGCCGTCGGCGGCGTCGGCGTCATCGAGCCGGTCGTCCACCAGAGCGTTGGTCAGTGTTGCGGGCACCAGGTCGCCGGCGTCCAGGTATTTCTTGGCCTCGATGCCCAGCTCGGTACCGGTGCTGATGTTGTGGCGGAAGAGGTCGCCGGTGGAGATCTGCGGAACCCCGAGCTGCTCGGCCAGCTTGACGGCTTGCGTGCCTTTGCCTGCGCCGGGCGGCCCGAGCAACACAATTCTCACTTGAGGAACCCTTCATAGTTGCGCTGCATGAGCTGGCTCTCGATCTGCTTCACGGTGTCCAGACCCACGCCGACCATGATCAGCACCGCGGTACCGCCGAACGGCAGGTTCTGCACGCCACCACCGCTGTTCCCGATGTCCAGGAAGACGTTCGGAAGCACGGCGATCAAGCCGAGATAGATCGAGCCGGGAAGGGTGATCCTGCTCAGCACATAACGCAGGTAGTCGGCGGTGGGCCGGCCCGGCCGGATGCCGGGGATGAAGCCGCCGAACTTCTTCATCTCGTCTGCCCGCTCGTCGGGGTTGAACGTGATCGAGACGTAGAAGTAGGTGAAGAAGACGATCAGCCCGAAGTAGAGGGCGATGTAGATCGGGTCCGACGGGTTGGTCAGGTAGTCGGCGACGAACTTGTCCCACCAGCTGTTGCCGGGGTTGGCGCTGCCGCTCTGGATCAACTGGGTGATCAGCTGGGGAATGTAGATCAACGACGACGCGAAGATGACCGGGATGACGCCGGCCTGGTTGACCTTCAGCGGCAGGTAGGTCGACGTGCCGCCGTACATCCGCCGGCCCACCATGCGCTTGGCGTACTGCACCGGGATACGGCGCTGGCCCTGCTCGACGAAGACGACACCGACGACGATGAGCACTGCGGCGAAGCAGACCAGCGCGAACACCATGCCGCCACGGCTGTCCAGGATGGCCTTGCCTTCGCCCGGGATCGCCGCGGCGATACCGGCGAAGATCAGCAGCGACATGCCGTTGCCGATACCACGCTCGGTGACCAGCTCGCCGATCCACATGACCAACGTCGCGCCTGCGGTCATGACGATCACGATGACCACGAGTCCGAAGATGCTGGAGTCCGGGATGATGTCGAGCGTGCAGCCCTGTAGCAGGCCGCCGTTGGCAGCGAGGGCCACGATGCTGGTGGCCTGCAGGATGGCCAACGCCACCGCCAGATAACGCGTGTACTGCGTCATCTTGGCCTGGCCGGACTGGCCTTCTTTACGCAGCTGTTCGAAGCGTGGAATCACCACCGTGAGCAACTGCACGATGATGCTGGCGGTGATGTAGGGCATGACGCCGACCGCGAACACCGACAACTGCAACAGCGCGCCGCCGGAGAAGAGGTTGATCAGCGAATAGATCTGCCCGGACGCGCCGCCACTGACCTGTTCGATGCACTGTTGCACGTTGCCGTAGTTGACCCCGGGGGACGGCAGTGTGGCACCGACCCGATACAGGATCACCATTGCCAGCGTGAACAGGATCTTGCGCCTGAGATCGGCTGTCCGCAGCGATGAGATGAAAGCCGAGAGCACTCTTCCTCCTGGGCAGCCGGGCTCTATCGCGGCGTACCAATGGGGCTGGCCGAACCAGCGTCGGTTAAAGCTGTGTCATACGCCGGGTACCGGCTGGCCAGAGTGGTAACCGAGGCCAGCGAACTCGAGCGTCGAATCAGTGTACGAGACTAGCAGCTAGGCACCTCCCGCCCTGCATCTGCTGCAGGCCACCACCTCTTCTCAGCAGGCTGCCAGATTCACGCGCGTACTGTCGAAAGCAGCTCGTTATATGGGCTAAGTAACTTCTGAGCTGACTGAGAATTCGATGTTGAAGGGAACCACTTCTATGCCGCGCACCGCCAACGACACCTGGGATCTCGCCTCCAGCGTCGGCGCCACCGCCACCATGGTCGCCGCCGCGCGGGCCATGGCGACCAGGGCGCCGAACCCGGTGATCAACGATCCGTTCGCCGAGCCGCTGGTGCGTGCCGTCGGCGTTGATTTCTTCACCAAACTGGCCAACGGCGAACTCACCGCCGAGGATCTCGACACCAGTGTGGCCGAGTCGTCGGCCAACGGCGCCATTCGGTTCGCCGACGGTATGGCCGCCCGCACCCGCTTCTTCGACGAGTTCTTTCTCGACGCCGCCGCGCACGGCATCAGGCAGGCCGTGATCCTGGCCTCCGGTCTGGACGCCCGGGCCTACCGGCTGCAGTGGCCGGCAGGCACCGTGGTCTACGAGATCGACCAGCCCGAGGTCATCGCGTTCAAGACCCAGACGCTGGCCGAGCTCGGCGCCGAGCCCACCGCCGAGCTCCGCACCGTGGCGATCGATCTGCGCGAGGACTGGCCCACCGCGCTGCGCGAGGCCGGGCTGGACACCACAGCGCCGATCGCCTGGATCGCCGAGGGCCTGTTCGGCTATCTGCCGCCCGAGGCGCAGAACAAGTTGTTGGACCTCATCACCGAGATCAGTCCGGCCGGCAGCCGGCTGGCTGCCGAAGGGGTGCCCAGCATCGACATCGACCAGCAGGAAGATGCCCGGCAGAAGATGCAGGCGGTGACCGATCGCTGGCAGAACCACGGCTTCGACTTGGATTTCTCCGAGCTGACCTTCCTGGGCGAACGCGCGGAGGCGTCGGAGTACCTGCGGGAGCGCGGGTGGCAGACGACCTCGTTGACCACCAATGAGCTCCTCACCCGGGCAGGCCTTGCGCCCATCGAGGGTGACGACGTGGGTTTCGCCAGCGTCCTCTACATCACCGCGGGAAAATAGGCGC
The DNA here is from genome assembly GCA_040512325.1 of Mycobacterium sp. Lineage (GTDB taxonomy): Bacteria > Actinomycetota > Actinomycetes > Mycobacteriales > Mycobacteriaceae > Mycobacterium. Next base: position 24,998 of record JBEVFK010000195.1, read on the forward strand.
ATGACCACCCCGGCCGGCAGGAGCGACGCCGACAGCTGGGATCTGGCCTCGAGCGTGGGCGCGACGGCGACGATGGTCGCCGCCGCGCGAGCGCTGGCCAGCACCGAGCCCGACGCGCTGATCGACGATCCCTTCGCCGCGCCGCTGGTGCGGGCCGTCGGTGTCGACTTCTTCACCAAGATGGTCGACGGGGAGATCACTCCCCCGGCGGCTGCTGACGACGCCGCGACGGCGATGACCACCGTGATGGCGGTACGCACCCGGTTCTTCGACGACTTCTTCATCGAGGCGGGCCGCGCCGGCATCAGGCAAGCGGTGATCCTGGCCTCCGGCCTCGACTCCCGGCCATACCGGCTGCCGTGGGCCGACGGCACCGTCGTCTTCGAGATCGACCAGCCCGAAGTCATCGACTTCAAGTCCACCACCCTGGCCGCCATCGGTGCGGAGCCCACCGCACAGCTCCGCACCGTGGCTGTCGACCTCCGCAGCGATTGGCCCGCGCAGTTACGCGCCGCGGGTTTCGACGCCGGCGAACCCACCGCCTGGAGCGCCGAAGGGCTGCTGATCTATCTGCCGCCGGACGCGCAGGACCGGCTGTTCGACAACATCACCGCGTTGTCGGTCACCGGCAGCCGACTGGCCACCGAGTACCACCCCGACGCGGGGGCGGCGATCGGCCAACGTGCCACCGAGATCCGTCGACAGTGGGGCAAATCCGGCTTTGCCGCCAAAGATGTTCCAGATTTCGCCGACATCTCCTATGCCGGCGAGCGCAGTTCGGTCATCGACTACCTGCGTGCGCGCGGCTGGGCGGTCGATGCCCGCCCACGCCCCGACGTGTTCGCCGACTACGGCCGCACGTTCCCCGATTCCGAAACGCTTGCCCCGCTGCGGGAATCGTTGTCGGTGATCGCCACCAGAAACTGAAAAAGGACTCTTCATGCCGAGAACAGAATCCGACACGTGGGACCTGGCGTCGAGCGTGGGTGCCACCGCCACCGCCGTGGCCGCCGGCCGCGCGCTGGCCTCCCAGGGGCCCGACGCTCTCCTCGATGACCCGCTGGCCGACCCTCTGGTGCGCGCCGTCGGGCATGACCTGTTCATCAAGATGATCGACGGGCAGACCCTCCTCGAGGATGATCCGGTGCTCAACCGGCGCGCGATGAATGAGCAGATGGCGGTCCGCACCCGGTACTTCGACGACTTTCTCCTGGCGGCCGCCGAGGCAGGGATCCGGCAGGCGGTCATTCTGGCCGCCGGCCTCGACACCCGGGCCTACCGGCTGCCGTGGCCCGCAGGCACCACGGTGTACGAAATCGATCAGCCGGAAGTCATCGAGTTCAAGACCCGCACATTGACCGGTCTCGGCGCCGCTGCCGGCGCCGAGCGTCGGACGGTGGGAATCGACCTGCGCGCCGACTGGCCTGCCGCGCTACGGCAGGCCGGCTTCGACAGCGGTGCGCCCACCGCCTGGATTGCCGAGGGTCTGCTGGTGTACCTGCCGCCCGAGGCCCAGGACCGACTGCTCGACAACATCACCGCACTGTCCGCCCCGGGCAGTCGGGTGGCCACCGAACACATGGACCTCGAGTCCATGCCGGCGGACTGGGCCGAAAAACTCGACGAGCGGTCACGGCGGGCAGGTTCGGATCTCGATCTCGCCGAGTTGTTCTATTCCGGCGAACGTAACTCTGCGGGCGCCCACCTGTCCGCGCAGGGCTGGCGGGTGACGGTGGTGCCGACCAGAGAAGCGTTCGCCGCCAACGGTTTCGAGCTGCCGGACGACGAGCTCACCGCGTATGTGGGCGAGGACTCCGGCTACTTGTCGGCCACCCTAGAGTAGAGGTATGGCACGCACTGACGGTGACACCTGGGATCCTGCGTCGAGCGTGGGGGCGACGGCCACGCTGGTGGCCGCAGCCCGCGCGGTGGCCACGGCCAGCGGTCGCGGATTGATCGACGATCCCTTCGCTGCTCCCCTGGTGCGCGCCGTCGGGCTGGACTTCTTCACCCGGATGGTCGACGGCGACCTCGATATCTCCCAGTTCCCCGACTTCACGCCCCAGCGGGTCGAGTCGATGGTCGACGGCATGGCGCTGCGCACGAAGTTCTTCGACGAGTACTTTCTCGAAGCGGCCGCTGCCGGCAGCAAGCAGGCGGTGATTCTGGCAGCCGGACTCGATGCCCGCGCCTATCGGCTCCCCTGGCCGGCCGGCACCGTGGTCTACGAGTTGGACCAGCCGGCGGTCATCGAGTTCAAGACCTCGACACTGGCCGCCCTGGGCGCCGCCCCCACCGCGGACCGCCGTGCCATCGGCATCGACCTGCGCGACGACTGGCCCGCCGCGCTGCGTGCGGCGGGTTGGCAGGCGGATGCGCCGACGGCCTGGTGCGCCGAAGGGTTGCTGATCTATCTGCCGCCCGACGCCCAGGACCGATTGTTCGACACCATCATCGGGCTCAGCGCACCCGGCAGCACCATTGCCACCGAGTACGCGCCAGGCATCCAGGATCTCGACGCCGAACGCGCCGGTGCGGCATCGGCCGCGTTCGCCGGGCAAGGGTTGGACCTGGACATGGCGTCACTGGTGTACAGCGGCAGCCGGCACAGCGCCATGGACTACCTCGGCGAGCGGGGCTGGCAGGTCACCGCGACATCGGCCTCGGAGTTGTTCTCCCGCAACGGCCTTGCACCTCCGCAGTACGACGAACACGATCCGTTGGGTGAGATCGTCTACGTCAGCGCGACCCTGGCCTGACCACCTGATTGGCAAGAGTCACTTTCCGTTTCCACGAGGAGATTCTTGTCGGTGGCCGGGGCTAGCCTTCGAACATGTTCAGTATCAACCCGTTCGACGCCTACACCGATTGGGCAGCGGTCGAGCTGCGCTGCGCCGAGTTGGACGCAGAGCGGGCAGTGTGGCGGCAGGGCATCAGCGCGCCGGAGCCGCGGGCCAGGCACACGGTAGGTGTGCCGGCCGTCCCAACCCGCGACCGAATACCGGCGGTAACCTCGGGTCGTGCCCCACCGCGCGACTCGGCCTTGATCGGGCGATCCCCGGTCCGTACCGGCGTGGGGTCAGCGCTGAGCGCTGCCCAGCCACAACACGTTGGCACCGGTCAGCGAGCGTTCGGCCTCACCGACTGCGCCGAGGATGGCTTGTCCGAGCACCGAGGCGACCGCCTCGGACAGCGACGCCGCCGCCGGTAGCGATGATGCCTTGGGCCGCAACACATCCAGCAGCGACGAGCCGGGATAGCGAACCACCGACACCTCGGCGTCTTCCTCGAACCCGGCCAGGACCGTGGCGCGCCGAACGGCGGTACGCAGGCCACCCAGTTCGTCGACCAGGCCGCGCTCGAGTGCGTCCGCACCGGTCCACACCCGACCTCGGGCCACCGCGTCCACCGCATCGACGGTGAGGTTGCGACCCTCGGCCACACGCTCGATGAAGTCGGTGTAGAACAGGTCGGCCTCGGCCTCCACCTGCTGCTGCTGCTCCTCGGTGAAGGGTGCGTTCGGTGACCAGGCGTCGGCGTTGGCGTTGGTACGTACCGCATCCGAGCCGATACCCAACCGGTCCTTGAGACCGCGGGCGATCAGCTTGCCGGTGATGACGCCGATCGATCCGGTGATGGTCCCCGGGTTGGCCACGATGGAATCGGCAGCCATCGACACGTAGTAACCGCCCGAGGCGGCCACCGCACCCATGGACGCGACCACCGGGGTACCGCCCGCCTTGGCGCGGACCACTTCCCGCCAGATGGTCTCCGATCCGGTGACCGAGCCGCCGGGGCTCTCGACGCGCAGCACGATGGCGTCCACACTCTCGTCGGCCGCGGCTTCACGCAGGGCCGCGGCAATGGTGTCACCGCCGGCACTGGAGTTCCCGAGCGGCAGCACCTGAGGCCCGCCGCGTCCGCTGACGATGGGCCCGTCGAGGGTCACCACGGCGATCTTGGGTTTCTTCTTGCGCCCGGGCACCAGAGAGGAGGCCCCCTTGGCAAAGTCGCTGTTCTGCGCCGCGGCCCGCGCGTATCGCGTCAGGTACAGCCGCGGCGGGGCGTCATCACTGTCGGCGCTACCCGTTTCCGGTGAGATACCTTCCGCCCCAACGAGTTCAGCAATCCTGGCGTAGGCCTCGTCGCGGAAGCCGATCCGGTCGACCAGCCTGCCGGTGACGGCGTCTTCCCGCAGCAGTGGCGCCCGATCGGCCAGGGCGTCCACCTCGGCCACACTGATCTTGCGGGCCTCGGCGACGGCCTGCCACACCTGGGTGCGCAGGCTGTCCACCAGTCCGGTGTCGGCCTCACGGTGCGCATCGGTATAGCTGTCCTGGGTGAAAAGGTTTGCCGCCGACTTGTATTCGCCACGAGCCACGAACTGGGCTTCGATGCCTGCCTTGGTCAGCGCATCCCGCAGGAACATCGCGTTGGTGGCGAAACCGACCAGTCCGACCGTGCCCGACGGCTGCATCCACACTTCGCCGAACGCCGATGCCAGGTAGTACGACAGCGTGCCCGGGTAGGTCTCCGACCAGGCCAGCGACGGCTTCTTGGCGGTGAAGGCGGCGACGGCCTCACGCAGTTCCTGCACCGGTCCCGCCGGTGCGGCAGGGATCTGCACGCGCGCAATCAAACCCGCCACGCGCGGATCCTCGGCGGCGCGATGGATCGCAGCGACGGTCTGTCGCAGCACCAACGGTCGCCCGCCGCTGCTGATGACGGCCAGCGGATCGAAGCCCGACGTCTCCGGAGGCACCGTGTCGAGGTTGAGTTCCAGGATGCAGCCGGCGGGCACACCGTGGTGGCGGGCGGTGTCCACCCGGCGGACCAGGGCCCGCACATCGTCGAGACCAGGGACCGCAGAGGTGAGAGCGAACATGAGGCGAGCCTACCGACCGGCCGGCGCGGCACCGCCCCGCCGCAGTTCGGGGCCGGTGAAGTCCAGGGGCGGTGAACAGCGAACAGTTCACAGCCGGGGATCTAGGCTGATACTGCAGGCGCCTCTGATGGCGCCTCACGATGGAAGGAAAAGTGACCCTCATGGATCTGCTTGTCGGTTACGACGGATCACCGGCTGCAAACACTGCGATCAGGGTCGGAACCAAATTGTTCCCCGCAGCGCATGCCCACATCACCCTCGTCCGCACACCGCCGTTCGCCGGGCGCGACGTTCGCCGCCGGCTGCGCCAGACGGCGAACAATGTCACCGAGCTGTCCGAGTCGGTGGAGCGCGAGGGGGAACACGAAGCGCTCCTGGTGCTCGACACCGGGCTGGCACTGGCCCGCGCCGGTGGCTGGGACGCAGAGCCCCTGGTGAAACAGGCCTGGGGCGGCGAAGGCATCGGCCTGGCTCAGTTGGCCGAAACCCACAAGCCCGACGCCGTACTCGTCGGCTCGCGTGGACTCAGCGGCACCGACGCCGTCTTGGGCAGCGTGTCGGAACTGCTGGTACTGCATTCCACCCGGCCCGTGCTGGTCACCCGCGAGACGCTGTTGATCGCCGAGTACGAGTCGTTGACCAGCGGTCCCGTCGTCGTCGGCTTCGACCACTCCGAGGGTGCGGCCGCGGCCGTGGCCACAGCGAAGAGCCTCTTCCCGAACAGGCAAGTCCTGGCGGTCTCCGTCGCCGCCGACGACGCAGGCCAGCCGTCGGCCGCCCCGCCGGAAGGTGTCACGGTGATCGATGCCTCCGCGCATCGAGGCCGCGGTGCAGGCGGCACAGCGGCCGCCCTCATCAGGACCGCCGAGGAGCACAGTGCCGCCACGATCGTGGTCGGGTCGCTGGGCCGCTCCAAGATTCGGGACATGCTGCTCGGCAGTGTCGCCCGTTCGGTGTTGCACGACGCGCACCGGCCGGTCCTGGTGGTGCCACAAGCCAGGTAACCCGATCGCGGATGCAAGAAGGCCCCGCACGCAAGCGTGCGGGGCCTTCTTGTGGAGTTCTTACAGCTCGGTGGCGGTACCACCGGCGGCAGTGATCGCCTCGCGGGCGCTGCCGGAGAACTTGTGGGCGGTGATGTCGAGCTTGGCGGACAGCTTGCCGTCGCCCAGCACCTTCACCAGCGTGTTCTTGCGAACCGCGCCGCTGGCCACCAGCTCGGTGACGCCGACGGTGCCCCCTTCGGGGAACAGCCGGGCGAGATCACCGAGGTTGACCACGGCGTACTCGGTACGGAAGCGGTTGCGGAAGCCCTTGAGCTTGGGCAGCCGCATGTGGATGGGCATCTGCCCACCCTCGAACCGCACCGGGACGTTCTTGCGCGCCTTGGTGCCCTTGGTGCCGCGGCCCGCGGTCTTACCCTTGGAGCCTTCGCCGCGACCGACGCGGGTCTTGGTGGTCTTCGACCCGGGGGCCGGCTTCAGGTCATGAAGCTTGATGGGTGCCATCTGTCTCAGACCTCCTCAACCTGGACGAGGTGGTGCACGACCTTGATCAGGCCGCGCGTCTGGGGATTGTCCTCACGGACCACCGACTGCCGGATCTTGCGCAGTCCCAGGGTCCGCAGGCTTTCGCGCTGCTTCCAGCGGGCACCGATGGTGCCTCGCGTCTGGGTGATCTTCAGTTCAGCCATTGTTACGAATTTCCTTCGCGCGCAGCCGCAGCGGCCAACGCATCACTTTCGCGACGTGCACGCAGCATGCGTGGCGGCGCGACGTCCTCGATGGGCAGACCGCGACGGGCTGCCACCTCTTCGGGACGCTGGATCATCTTCAGTGCGGCAACGGTGGCGTGCACCACGTTGATCGCATTGTCACTGCCCAGCGACTTGGCCAGCACATCGTGCACGCCGGCGCATTCCAGCACCGCACGGCACGCGCCGCCGGCGATGACGCCGGTACCGGGGCTGGCCGGGCGCAGCATGACGACGCCGGCAGCGGCCTCACCCTGAACCGGGTGGACGATGGTGGCGCCGATCAGCGGAACGCGGAAGAAGTTCTTGCGAGCTTCCTCGACACCCTTGGCGATCGCGGCCGGAACTTCCTTGGCCTTGCCGTAGCCGACACCGACCATGCCCTTGCCGTCACCGACGATGACCAGAGCGGTGAAGCTGAAGCGCCGACCACCCTTGACCACCTTGGACACGCGGTTGATCGTGACCACGCGCTCGATGAAGTTGCTCTTGTCGCGGTCGTCGCCGCGGCCACCACGGCCACCACGATCGTCGCGCCCACCGCTGCCACCGCGGCCACCACCACGGCCGCCGCGCTGGTTGCTCTGGGTATCGGTACGGGTACCGGCGGATGGGGCGCCGGTGTTCGTGGCGACCACCTCGGCGCCCGAATTCTGCTCCGCCATTATGCGGTCCTTCCGTTCTCAGTCATTTAGAAGTCGAGTCCGTTCTCGCGAGCGGCGTCAGCCAGTGCCGCGATGCGGCCACCGTAGGTGTTGCCACCACGGTCGAAGACGACGGCGGTGATGCCGGCAGCCTTGGCGCGTTCGGCGATCAGCTCGCCGACCTTGACGCTGTGGGCCTTCTTGTCACCCTCCACCGCGCGGACGTCGGCCTCGATGGACGATGCCGCGGCCAGCGTGGTGCCGGTCAGATCGTCGACCAACTGCACGTGGATGTGACGTGACGAGCGGTTGACGACCAGGCGCGGCCGCTGTGCGGTGCCGGAGACCTTCTTGCGAAGCCGGGCGTGGCGACGGATCCGGGCGACCCGCCTGGTAGCAGAGACGTTCTGGCCCACCGGCTTACGGGCGGCGGCCTGTGTAGCTGTTTGAGCCATGACTACTTACCTGTCTTTCCGACCTTGCGGCGGATGATTTCACCCTCGTAGCGGATGCCCTTGCCCTTATAGGGGTCGTTCTTCCGCAGACGTCGGACGTTCGCCGCGATCTGGCCGACTTTTTGCTTGTCGATGCCGGTGATCGAGAACTTCGTGGGGGTCTCCACCGCGAACGTGACGCCCTCAGGGGCGGTGATCACGACGGGGTGGCTGTAGCCGAGTGCGAACTCCAGGGTGTTGCCCTTGAGCACGACGCGGTAGCCGACCCCGAAGATCTCCATCTTCGTGGTGTAGCCCTCGGTCACGCCGGTCACCAGGTTGGCGATGAGCGTGCGGGACAGCCCGTGCAGCGAACGGTTTTCCCGCTCGTCGTTGGGGCGGGCGACGACGACGGCGCCGTCGTCATCGCGGGAGACCGTGAGGGGCTCCTTGACGTCGAGCGTCAGCGTGCCCTTCGGGCCCTTGACCGACAGGTTCTGTCCGTCGATGGTCACGTCGACACCGCTGGGGATGACGATCGGTTGCTTTCCAATGCGCGACATAGTTACTTGGCTCCTGTCCCGCTACCAGACGAACGCGAGGACTTCGCCGCCCACGCCCGTCCGTGCTGCTTGACGGTCGGTGAGGAGGCCTCCGGACGTGGAGATGATCGCCACGCCCAGGCCACCCAACACCCGCGGCAAGTTGGTCGATTTTGCGTAGACCCGCAGGCCGGGCTTGGAAACCCGGCGCAGGCCCGCGATGCTGCGCTCACGGCTGGGACCGTATTTGAGCTGGACCACCAGAGACTTGCCCACGCGGGCATCCTCGGTCCGGTAGTCGGTGATGTAACCCTCACGCTTGAGGATCTCGGCGATGTTCGCCTTGATCTTCGAGTGCGGCAGGGTCACCTCGTCGTGGTACGCCGAGTTGGCGTTGCGCAGACGCGTCAAGAAGTCTGCGATCGGATCCGTCATTGTCATGACAGTGGTGTCACCTTCCTCGCGGCGGTTCCCCTGGGACTCAGAATCCCTGGGGGCCTGCCGCAAACCTTTACTGAGTGGAGTTTGGGGTTACCAGCTGGATTTCTGCACGCCGGGCAGCTCGCCCGCGTGAGCCATCTCGCGCAGGCAGATCCGGCAGAGTCCGAACTTGCGGTAGACCGAGTGCGGACGACCGCACCTGTTGCAGCGCGTGTAGCCGCGGACTTTGAACTTAGGCTTCTTGTTGGCCTTGATGACCAGAGCTTTTTTTGCCATCTGCTCAGTTCTCCTTGAACGGGAAGCCGAGGGCCCGCAGCAGGGCACGCCCTTCGTCGTCATTCGTCGCCGAGGTGACGACGGTGATGTCCATGCCGCGAGGGCGGTCGATGGAGTCGACGTCGATCTCGTGGAACATCGACTGCTCGGTCAGACCGAACGTGTAGTTGCCGGTGCCGTCGAACTGCTTGGGCGACAGGCCGCGGAAGTCGCGGATACGGGGCAGGCCGATTGCGACCAGCCGGTCGAGGAACTCCCACATCCGGTCGCCGCGCAGCGTGACGCGCGCACCGATCGGCATACCCTCGCGCAGCTTGAACTGGGCGATGGACTTGCGGGCCTTGCGGATCTCCGGCTTCTGGCCGGTGATCAGCGCCAGGTCGTTGACCGCGCCGTTGATCAGCTTGGCGTCACGGGCGGCGTCACCGACACCCATGTTCACGACGACCTTGACCACGCCGGGGATCTGCATGACGTTGGCGTAGTTGAACTCTTTGTTCAGCGCGTCCTTGATTTCCTCGCGGTAGCGCTGCTTCAGCCGAGGCTGGACCTTCTCGTTGCTCTCTACTGTTGTCATGCTTGTCAGATGTCCTTGCCGTTCGTCTTGGCGATGCGGACGTTCTTGCCGGTCTCGTCATCGCTGCGGATGCCAACGCGCGCCGGCTTACCGTCGGAGTCGATGACCATCACGTTGGACACGTGGATGGCCGCCTCCTGGGTGACGATGCCGCCCGAGGACGCACCGCGCTGATTTGCCGACACCGGGGTGTGCTTCTTGATCCGGTTCACGCCCTCGACCAGGATCTTGCTCCGGGTCGGGTAGGCCTCGATGACCTTGCCTTTGGCGCCCTTGTCCTTGCCCGAGATGACGAGCACGGTGTCGCCCTTGCGGACCTTCATTTACAAAACCTCCGGGGCCAGCGAGACGATCTTCATGAAGCGCTTCTCGCGGAGCTCGCGGCCCACCGGGCCGAAGATGCGCGTGCCACGAGGATCGTTGTCGGCCTTGATGATCACGGCCGCATTCTCGTCGAACTTGATGTAGCTGCCATCGGCGCGGCGGCGTTCTTTCGTGGTGCGGACGATGACGGCCTTGACCACATCGCCACGCTTGACGTTGCCGCCGGGGATGGCTTCCTTGACGGTAGCCACGATGACATCACCGATGCCGGCGTAGCGGCGACCCGATCCACCGAGCACCCGGATGCACAAGATCTCCTTGGCGCCCGTGTTATCGGCGACCTTGAGTCGCGATTCCTGCTGAATCACTAGATCTCCTCAGACCTGGTTTATACGTGTGCACGCCAGAACAAGAACCTTCCCGATTTCCGGGCAGGCTGATTAACCTGACGTACGCGGTCTTTGTTGCCGAAGGGCACGCAGGGCCGTCCCTCAACCCACAAGAGACAGCCGAGGTCTGCCCACGGCAACCCCTATATGCTAGGGGACGACGGCCGAAGCGCCAAATCCCCGCAGTTCAGGCTCACCGATGCGCCGTCAGTCCTTGGCGAATGCCGCGGCCATTTCCCGCTCCGCGTCGAGGTACGAAACACCCGAGGTGTCGACCACCACCTGCGCGATGGTGCCGCCGGTGAAGTCGTAGGGCGCCGTATATGCGCTCGACACCGCCTGTCCCCCGTTGCGACCCACGGCGACACCACCGCCGGCCAGGCCGAACATGCCCGGGTGGGTACGCACGTCGGGGGCCGTCGCGACCACGTCATCGTCGATGTAGAGCGACACCGTCCCCAACGGGGTGTGACTGCCGTCGACGGTGCCGGTGCGGTCGTAGCGGACGCCGAACACATGCGCGCCCTGCGGCACCACCTCGGGTGAGGTCACGTGCTGTTCGTCCTCGCCCATGAAGTTGTAGACGTAGTGCAGCCTGCCGTCCTGGAGGAACAGGACGTGCCCACCGTGTCCGGCGCCGTGTTTGAACAGCACCCCGGCGGCCGTGTCGGAGTCGACGGTCAGTTCGACCAGCACCGAGAAGGACTGCCCGCGCAGTTCCACGCCGGCGCCGACCCCCACCTCGGCCGTGCCCGGGTAGTAGGTGAAGGTCTGCCGGTCCACGGCCAGGTAGGGGCGCCACCGGCCGAAGGTTTCGAAGATGTTCAGGTCGGCCAACGGCAGTCCGTTGTATTTGTCCGCCTCGGCGAACCACAGCGCCTTGAGTTCTTCGAGTTTCTCGGGATGCTCGGCGGCCAGATCGTGGCACTGACTGCGGTCACTGTCGATGTGGAAGAGCTCCCACCGGTCCTTGTCGAAATTGCCCCAGCCGGCGGGGCTCGCGGCGTGCACGGTGTTGGCGAACCAGCCCTGATGCCAGATACCCCGGGTACCCAGCATCGTGTAGAACTGCGTGTCTTTGCCGGTCGGTGTCTCCGGATCCCCCAGTACCGCTTTGAAACTCACGCCGTCGAGCGGTTTCTGCGCGAAGCCGTCGACGATGGCCGGTGGGGTGATGTTCAGCAGGTCGTAGATGGTGGGGGTGACGTCGGCGACGTTGATGTAGTTGTCGCGCACCTCGCCGTGGGCGGCAATTCCGTTGGGCCAGGAGATGATTGCCGGATCGGCGATACCACCTTCATGCGAGGCGTACCGCTTGAACAGCTTGTACGGGGTGTTGAAGGCCATCGCCCAGCCGATCGGGTAATGGTTGTAGGTCTCCGGGCCGCCGAGTTGGTCGTAGAAGCGCATGCTCTCTTCCACGGTGTCGATGTAACCGTTGAAGAACTTCACCTCGTTGACCGAGCCGTTGGGCCCACCCTCGCCGGAGGCACCGTTGTCGGAGATCACCACGATGATGGTGTTGTCGATCTGGCCGGACTCCTCGAGGTAGTCGAGGATCCGCCCGATCTGCTCGTCGGTGTAGGACATGAACCCGGCGAACACTTCGGCCATCCGGGTGAACAGCCGTTTTTCTTCGTCGTTCAACGATTCCCACGGCCGCACCGTGTCCTGCAGCGGCCACGGCTCCCCGTTGGGGCCCGTGGTGTCCGCATAGGGATTCACCGGCGAGAGTTCGGTATCGGCAGGCACGATGCCCAGCCGCTTCTGGTTGGCGAACACGATCTCGCGGTACTCCTCGTACCCCATGTCGAAGCGGCCCCGGTACTTGTCGGCCCAGTCTTTGAAGATGTGGTGAGGGGCGTGGCCGGCACCCGGGCAGACATAGGAGAACCACGGCTTGTCCGGCGCGATCACCTTGGCATCACGGATGAACTCGATGGTCTTGTCGGCCAGGTCTTTTGACAGGTGGTACCCGTCCTCGGGCGTTGCGGGCGGGGCCACCGGATGGTTGTCGTACACCAGCTCGGGATACCACTGATCGGTTTCACCGCCCATGAAGCCGTAGAACCGCTCGAACCCGCGCGACAGTGGCCAATTCCGCTTGCTGGCAGCAAGATTCGACTCTTCCAATGGCGTCAGATGCCACTTGCCGACGCAGTAGGTGTTCCAGCCCTTTTCGGCGAGCACCTCCGAGAGCAGCGCTGTCTCCCTGGGGATCCGGCCACTGCAGTTGGGGAACCCGTCGGTGAACTCCTCGATGGTGGCCATGCCCACGGTGGTGGGGTTGCGCCCGCTCAGCAGCGAGGCACGGGTAGGTGAACACAATGCGGTGGTGTGGAACTGCGACAACCGCACACCACGGTCGGCGATCCGGTTCATCGCGGGCATGTCGACCAGACCGCCGAAGCAGTCCCACGTGGCGATACCGGTGTCGTCCCACACCAGGTACAGCACATTCGGTGCGCCTTCCGGCGCGGTCGGTGCGGCGAAGGGACCCCAGTCCGGCTCGGAATCTCGGATGTCCAGTTCGATCGAGCCCTTGAATTCTGTCGCCATCGCCCGCCTCATCCGTCGGTGACCGCCG
>JBEVFK010000196.1:0-14091 GCA_040512325.1 Mycobacterium sp.
CGGCTTTGGCGATGAACCGGTACTGCGCCAGCGTCCCGAGCAGCCGGTACGCGATCGTGCGATGCACCCCGACCTTGTCGGCAACCTGCTGCACCGTCAACCCGCCGGGGGAGCCCGCGACCGCCTGCAGCGCCGCAAGTCCGCGCGCCAGCGTCTGTGATCCCGGCGTGCTGATAGCGGGGCCGGTCCCAGGGTTGTCCGGGTTGGGCGCGCTCATGACGACGACCCTGATCCGGGCCTTGACAGACCTCGCAGAGAGAGTGATGCTCTATACATAGTGCACATCGATGTGCGATTTTAGCACACGATGGTTGCAGGAAAAGAGAATGACGTAATCGCAGGCGAGGGGCCTTTTGTGGCGGAGTTCGAGAGCATCTGGAGTGATCTGCAAGGTGTTTCGTTCTCGCAGGGCTATCTCGACGTCGGCGGGATACGGACGCGGTACCTGCACGCCGGGGACAGGGACAAGCCGACGTTGGTGCTGCTGCACGGGTCTGGTGGGCACGCCGAGGCCTACGTCCGGAACCTGGAGTCGCACGCCGAACATTTCTCCACCTGGTCCATCGACATGTTGGGCCACGGCTACACCGACAAACCCGGGCACCCACTGGAGATCGCGCACTACCTCGACCATCTGATCGCGGTACTCGACACCATCGGGGCGGAGCGGGTGTGCCTGTCGGGCGAGTCGCTGGGCGGCTGGGTGGCGTCCCGCGCGGCGGCTGACCACCCCGAGCGGATCGAGCGCCTGGTCCTCAACACCGCGGGCGGGTCGCAGGCCGACCTCGAGGTGATGAAGCGCATCATCACCCTGTCGATGGCCGCGGTCGAAGACCCCACCTGGGAAACCGTGCAGGCCCGCATCAAGTGGCTGATGGCCGACAAGACAAAGGATTACGACGACATCGTGGCCAGTCGGCAGCGGATCTACCGGCAGCCCGGTTTCGTCGCCGCGATGCGCGACATCATGGCGCTGCAGGATCCGGAGATCCGGTCGCGCAATATCCTCGATGCGGCGGACTACGGCCGGATCACCGCTCCGACCCTGGTGTTGTGGACCAGTGATGACCCGACCGCCGACGTCAGCGAGGGCAAGCGGATCGCCTCCATGATCCCGGGTGCCCGCTTCGAGGTGATGGCCGGCTGCGGGCACTGGCCGCAGTACGAAGACCCCAAGACCTTCGACCGGCTGCACCTCGACTTCCTGCTGGATCGCGCATGACAACTCAAACCGATGTGTTGATCGTCGGGGCCGGGCCGGTGGGCCTCACCCTGGCCAATGTGCTGGGCCTGCAAGGGGTCCGCACGATCCTCGCCGAGGAACGCGACACCCTGATCGACTACCCGCGCGGTGTCGGCCTCGACGACGAATCGCTGCGGACGTTCCAGTCGATCGGGTTGGTCGACGCTGTGCTCCCGCACACCGTGCCCAATCAGATCCTGCGGTTCTTCGACGCCAATCGCCGACTGCTCGTCGAGATGGCTCCACCGGACGCGCGGTTCGGCTGGCCGAAGCGCAACGGCTTCGTCCAACCGCTCGTCGATGCCGAATTGCTGGCGGGCCTGGACAGATTCGCTCACGTCGAGGTGCTGTGGGGAAGGCAGATGACGGCGGTGCACCAGGCCGCCGACGGCGTGACCGTCGAACTGAACGGTGCCCCCACCACGATCAAGGCCCGGTACGTCGTCGGCTGCGACGGCGGGCGCAGTGCCACCCGGCACGCCATGGGGGTGACGTTCGACGGCACCACGTCAGCCACCCGATGGGTGGTCATCGACATCGCCAACGATCCGCTCGGGCATCCGAACAGTGAGGTCGGCGCCGACCCGGACCGGCCCTACGCCTCGATCTCCATTGCCCACGGGATCCGGCGCTTCGAGTTCATGATCCACGCCGACGAAACCGATGAACAGGCCGAGGACCCGGCGTTCGTCGCGCGACTACTGGCGCCGTTCGTGCCCTATCCAGAGAAGGTCGACGTCATCCGGCAACGGGTGTACACCCACCATTCCCGGATCGCCGCCAGCTTCCGCGAGGGTCGGCTGCTGCTGGCCGGCGACGCTGCCCACCTCATGCCGGTGTGGCAGGGGCAGGGCTACAACAGCGGGATCCGCGATGCGGCGAACCTCGGTTGGAAGCTCGCGGCGGTGGTCAACGGCCAGGCCGAGGACGCGCTGCTGGACTCCTATGACACCGAGCGACGCAAGCACGCCAGGGCCATGATCGATCTCTCCACCATGGTCGGCAAGGTCATCTCGCCTACCAATCGGCGAGTAGCGGCTCTGCGCGACAAGCTGATTCGCGGTGCATCGGTGGTCCCGGCGCTCAAACGCTACGTGCTCGAGATGCGGTTCAAGCCGATGCCCCGCTACGAGCAGGGCGCGGTGGTGCACACCGTGACTCCGCCGCCGCCGACCTCGATGGTCGGCACCCTGTTCATCCAACCCCGGGTGGATACCCGTGACGCCACCGACGTGCTGCTCGACGAGGTGCTCGGCGGCGGTTTCGCGGTGCTGTGCTGGAACAACAACCCCCGCGAACTCCTGGGGGCCGACGCCTTCGCCAAGTGGCAGGCGCTGGGCGCCAGATTCATCGCGGCACGACCGCTGTGCCAGTTGAACTGGACCGGCAGCGACGACCCGGAGGTGATCATCGTCGGCGACCGCACCGGTGCGCTCAAGCGATGGTTCGACGGGCAGACCGATTCGGTGGTGTTCCTGCGGCCGGACCGGTGCATCGCCGCCGCCTGCGTGGCACAACTGGCCGACGAGCGCAGCGCCATGATCTTCGCAGCTCTCACCCTCAAAGCCCGCAACCTCAACCCGGGAGGCGGTGAATTCTCAAGTGCCGATCGCTCTGTGCTGTATGTCCCACAGTCCGCTGCTGAATCTACCGGGACCGTCAGCTGAACTGCTCGACAACATCGACAGCCAGCTGGCCGAAACCCGGTCGTTCGTCCAGGATTTCGATCCCGAGCTGGTAGTGATCTTCGCACCCGATCATTACAACGGCTTCTTCTACAAGTTGATGCCGCCGTTCTGTATCGGCACCGCGGCGTCCGGGGTGGGCGACTACGGGTCACACCGAGGCGCCTTGACCGTGCCTGCGGATATCGCCAACGAGTGTGCGGCCGCGGTACTCGACGCCGGCGTGGACGTCTCCATCTCGGCCAGCATGGAAGTGGACCACGGCACCGTGCAGCCGCTGGAGACACTGTTCGGTGACGCCACGCTGCGCCCGGTGATTCCGATCTTCATCAACTCCGTCGCCACGCCGTTGGGTCCGTTGGCGCGATCGCGGGCTCTGGGCGCAGCCGTCGGGCAGTACCTGTCCACCCGTACCGAACGCGTGCTGGTCGTCGGATCCGGTGGCCTGTCGCATGACCCGCCGGTGCCCACCCTGGCCACCGCACCACCCGCCGCACTGGACCGGATCGTGCACGGCGCACCCATGAGCACCGAACAACGCCAGGCCCGGCAGAGTGCCGTCATCGCGGCGGCACACGATTTCGCCCACGGCCAGAGCTCTCTGCAGCCCTTGAACCCGGAATTCGACCAGGCGTTCCTGGAGTTGTTGGACACCGGCCGGCTCTCCGAGGTCGACGGGTGGACCAACCGCTGGATCGCTGCCGAAGCCGGCAACTCAGCGCACGAAATCCGCACCTGGGTAGCGGCTTTCGCCGCGCTGGCGGCCGGCGGTGAGTACCGGACGGTGCAGCGGTTCTATCGTCCGGCACCGGAACTGATCGCCGGGTTCGCCATCAGGACGGGAGTGCCGGTATGAGCATCGAGGCCGGCTTCGATCACACCGTCGACGTGCTGATCATCGGGTCCGGCGGCGGCGGGATGACGGCAGCCCTGGCTGCCGAGGCTGCCGGTCTGGACACCCTGGTGGTGGAGAAGGCGCCGCAGTTCGGCGGTTCCACGGCGCTCTCCGGTGGCGGGATCTGGGTGCCCGGCGCGCCCGCCCAGCGCCGGGGCGGCTATTCGCCCGACCCCGACGAGGTGGTGGAGTATCTGCGTCAGATCACCGACGGTCTGGTGAGTGCGGAACGCTTGCGCGCCTATGTCGAGAAGTCTCCGGAGATGATGGAGTTCCTCGAAAAGCGCAGCCCCTGGTTCGAGTTCGTCTGGAAACCCGGTTACGCCGACTACTATCCCGAGCTGCCCGGCGGTTCCGAACGCGGCAGCACCATCAACGTGCCCGCGATCGACCTGCGCAAGCTCGGTGATGAGGAGCGCAATCTGCTGCAGCCATTGGCGTTGGCGCCCAAGGGAATCTGGTTCGCGCCCAAGGACCTGCGGTTGTTCTACCAGGTCCGGCAGAACTGGCGGGGCAAGGCCGTGTTGCTGAAGCTGATCTGGCGGATGTTCCGGGCCAGGGTGTTCGGCGACCGGATGGCCTCCATCGGCCAGTCCCTGGCCGCCCGAATGCGGCTGGCGATGAGAGACCGCGGCATCCCGCTGTGGCTCGACTCACCCATGACCGAGTTGATCACCGACGCCGACGGCCGCGTCACCGGTGCGGTGGTAGAACGCAGTGGCGTGACCCATCGAGTGGGTGCGCGCCGCGGGGTGATCGTGGCCAGCGGCGGCTTCGACCACGATATGGCGTGGCGGCGCCGGCATCTTCCGGTGCTGGACCAGGACTGGAGCTTCGGCAACCCGGCAAATGTGGGCGACGGGATCCGCGCCGGCGAAAAAGTCGGCGGGTCATGCGATCTGCTCGACGAGGCATGGTGGTTCCCCGCGATCTGCTGGCCGGATGGGCGGCTGCAGTTCATGCTCAACGAACGAATGATGCCGTCGCAGTTCGTGGTGAACGGGGCAGGCAAGCGGTTCATCAACGAAGCCGCCCCGTACATGGATTTCGCCCACGCCATGCTCGACGGCGAGGCGTCCGGAGTCAGCCACATCCCGTGCTGGTTGATCACCGATCAGCGCTCGTTCGACTCCTACGTCGTCTCCGGCCATCTGCCCATTCCGAAGGTGCCGTTCGCCCCGGTCCCGACCGGGCGCAGGGTACCGCCGGCCTGGCTCGAATCAGGGGTGGTGAAAACGGCACCCACCATCGAAGCGCTCGCTGTCGAGATCGGTGTTCCGCCGGACCAATTGCGGTCCACCGCAACCCGGTTCAACGAACTGGCCAACGCGGGCCACGATGACGACTTCCAGCGCGGTGACAGCGTCTACGACAATTACTACGGCGACCCCACCCTGCCCAACCCGAATCTGTACCCGCTGACCAAGGCGCCGTACTACGCCTTTCAGATCATCCTCGGCGACCTCGGGACATCCGGCGGATTGCGCACCGACGAGTTCGCCCGGGTCCTGGGGCCCGACGATTCGGTGATCGAAGGGCTCTATGCGGTGGGCAACGCCTCCGCCGCGGTGATGGGCCGCAGCTACGCCGGCGCGGGGGCCACCATCGGCCCCGCCATGACCTTCGGCTACATCGCCGCCAATCACGTTGCCAGTCAGAGCAAACTCATCGGAGGTAAAGCATGAAGATCTCACTGTTCTACGAGTTCCCGTTGCCACGACCCTGGTCCGAAGACGACGAACACCAGCTGTTTCAGCACGGTCTCGACGAGGTGGAGGCCGCCGACAAGGCCGGCTTCTCCACGGTGTGGCTCACCGAGCACCACTTTCTGGAGGAGTACTGCCACTCCACTGCGCCGGAGATGTTCCTGGCCGCGGCGAGCCAGCGCACCAAGGACATTCGGCTGGGCTTCGGCGTGATGCACCTGCCCCCACCGATCAACCATCCGGCGCGGATCGCCGAACGGGTGGCGACGCTGGACCACCTGTCCAACGGCCGGGTGGAGTTCGGCACGGGCGAGGGCTCGTCGGTGGCTGAGCTCGGTGGCTTCGACATCGACCCGGCGGACAAGCGCACCATGTGGGAAGAGGCGCTGGAGGTGTCCATCCGCTGTATGACCGAGGCGCCGTTCACCGGCTTCAAGGGCCAGCACGTCGAGATGCCCGCCCGCAACGTCATTCCCAAGCCGCTGCAGTCGCCGCACCCGCCGGTGTGGGTGGCGTGCACCCGCCCGTCCTCAGTGCAGATGGCGGCCCAGAAAGCCATCGGGGCACTGAGTTTCGCCTACACCGGCCCTGAAGCGCTCAAAGACCGGGTGGACGGCTACTACAAGGAATTCGAAGAGCAGGGCGCGCCGGTGACACCGGCCATCAACCCCAACATTCTGGCCATCGGCGGCGACCTGTCGATGATGGTGGCCAAAAGTGATGAGGAAGCGCTCAAACGTCTCGGCACCGGCGGCGGCTTCTTCTCGTTCGGGATCATGCACTACTACCTCACCGGCATGCACACCCCCGGCCGCACCGGCGTATGGGACCTCTACCAGGAGGCCGTCAAGGAGGATCCGACGCTGGCCTACGGTCCCGGTCGCGGGGCCATCGGGTCACCGGACACCGTCCGGGAGTTCCTGCGCGGCTACGAGGCCAGCGGCGTCGACGAGATCATCCTGCTGCTGAACCCGCGCAGTCACGAGGGCACCATGGAGTCGATCGAACTCATGGGCAAAGAGATCCTGCCCGAGTTCATCGAGCGCGATGCCAAACAGGTCGTGGCCAAGGCCAAGCGCCTCGAACCGGTGATCGAGAAGGTGGAGGCCCGCAGGCAGCCCGTCGACGTCCCCCTGTTCGACGAAACCTACGCATTCGGTGGCCTGCCCACCGGTCGTGGTGGCAAGTTCACCGCAGGAGAGATCCCCGAGGCGATGGCCGAGATCAACGAGGGCCGCGTCAAGGCGGCGCAGGCCGAGAAGGAAGCCCGCGAGAAGGCAGGCTAGAACACCGTGGCGCAGATCAGCGAGTTGTGGCGATACGACGGCAAGCGGGCGGTCGTCACGGGATGCGCATCGGGTATCGGTGCCCATGTCGCACAACAGCTCACCGATCTCGGAGCCGACGTGATCGGTCTCGATATACGCAGGCCGGCGGCCGGGATCGGCGAGTTCATCTCCCTTGACCTGTCCAATCCCGCGTCGATCGACCAGGCCGCTGCTGAGCTGGTGGGCAGAACCGACGGGCAGGTGGACGCGCTGTTCAACGTCGCCGGCGTGTCGTCGGGTATCGGTGACCCGCTGCGGGTGGTGACGATCAACTTTCTGGGCACCCGGCAGTTCACCGAAGCGGTGATCCCGCTGATGCCGCCCGGGTCGGCGATCGCCAATGTTTCATCGCTGGCGGCGTCGGCCTACCGACAGAACGCCGACGTCACGGCGGGCCTGGTGGCCACCCTGACCACCGAAGAAGGCCTCGACTGGTGTGCACGGAATCCGGCGGCGCTCCAAGACGGCGGCGGGTACCGGTTGGCCAAAGAGGCCATCATCCTGTACGGGATGGCCACCGTGACAACCCTGGGCGCCAAAGGAATCCGGATCAACTGCACCGCACCCGGCGTCACGGACACCCCCATTCTCGATCAGCTCCGCAGCGCCTACGGACAGGACTTCCTTGATTCGTTCCAGACGCCGTTGGGCCGGGCCGCCGAACCCGAGGAGCAGGCCAGTGTGCTGGTCTTCCTGAACAGCCCGGCCGCCAGCTACCTCACCGGACAGGTGATCTGGGTAGACGGCGGGACCTTCGGCGACACAGATCTTGCTGCCGCGGTGCGGCGACGCTGACCGAGAATGAGGAGCGAATGATGGCTACGATGACCGACTTTCGGCGGGCCGGCGATGACGTCCGGAACTGGGGCCGCTGGGGTGACGCCGACGAACTCGGGACACTGAACTTCATCACCGCCGACAAGGTGGCCGAGGCAGCCGCCCTGGTCAAACTGGGCAAGGTGTTCCCACTCGGGGCCGACTTCTGCTCCGGTGGCCCGCAGGGTGCGTTCCAGTTCCGGCACAACCCGGTGCACGTGATGACCGTCGACGGGGGAGACGCCGAGGCTCTGGTGAAGTACGGCCCGCCCTGGCTGAAGAACTCCGTAGCACAGGAACTCGCCGGGTTCTTCGTCGACAACCCGTTCCGATTCAACGACGACATGATCGTCATGCCGCTGCAGGCGGCGTCGCAGTGGGATGCCCTGTCGCACGTCTACTACGAAGACAAGCTGTACAACGGATTTCCCGCCAGTTCGGTGACCAGCTTCGGTGCGTTCCACTGCGGCATCGACAAGGTTGACGTCAAGGGCATCACCTCGAGAGGGGTCCTGCTCGACGTCGTCGAACATCGTGGCGCCGAGGTGTTCCTGGAACCCGGCACTCCCGTCACGCCCGCCGAACTCGACGAGGTCGCCAAAGCCCAGGGGGTGACGATCGGGCGTGGCGATATCGTCGTCGTCCACACCGGTTGGTGGACTCGGTTCCAGGCCACCGGTGACGGTGCCGAAGCCGGCTCTGGACTGGACTGGCGGTGCGCGTCCTGGTTGCACGACCTCGAGGTGGCGGCGGTGGCGGCGGACAATCTGATGGTCGAGGACCCCGATCCCGCGATGGGCGTGGAGGGCACGTTCCTGCCGATGCACATGTTGTGTCTGCGGGACATGGGTCTGATGTTCGGCGAATACTGGGACCTGACGGCACTGGCCGCTGACTGCGCCGCCGACGGGGTATACGAATTCCAGCTCGTTGCGCCACCTTTGCGCGTGATCGGTGCGGTGGGCTCGCCGGTCAATCCGATCGCCATCAAGTAGGAGACGCCATGACAGACAGCACAGCGCCCTTGGTCGTCGGGCTGGGGGGCACCCTGCGGGCCGGTTCGTCCACCGAGCGTGCGTTGCGCTACTGCCTGGCCGCGGTCGAAGCCCAGGGCGGACGCACCAAACTGTATGCCGGGCCCGATCTCGAGCTGCCGATGTACGCACCGCACGAACTGAAGCGCACCCCGGGAGCCGTCGAACTCGTCGACTCGTTGCGGGCGGCCGACGCCGTGGTGGTGGCCTCACCGGGCTACCACGGCGCCATCTCCGGACTGGTCAAGAACGCACTGGACTACATCGAGGACCTTCGGGAAGATCCCCGCGTCTACTTGGACAACACTCCCTGGGGTTGCATCACCTGTGCCTACGGCTGGCAGGCGGCGGTGGGAACGCTGGGGCAGCTGCGCGGCATCGGACATGCGTTGCGGGCCTGGCCGACCCCATTGGGGGTCGCGATCAACTCGGCGGATCCGGTGTGGAACGACAGCGGTGAGCTGGTGGACGAGACGGTGCGGGGCCAGCTGGAGATGTTGGCCACCCAGCTGCTGACGTTCTCGATCGAGCGCCGCCCCGTGCCTCGATGAGCTCCCTAAGCGCCGAGCATCATGAGCCCGCCGTCGACGGCCAGCAGTTGGCCGGTGATGAAGTGGGAGCCGTCGCCTGCCAGGAAGACCAGCATCGGCCCCAGGTCGCGGGCGGGATCGCCCAGTCGCCCGCCGAGGGGGATCGTCGCCTTGATCTGTTCCTCGAGGTACGGCAGCACCTCGGGTCCGAGGAAGTCGCGCAGCCGTTGCGCGCCGGGAGTCTCCACCGCCGGCGCCAGGGCATTGGCCGTGACCCCCTGTGCCGCCCAGGCTTTGGCGATCGAGCGGGTCCACGCCGCGACCGCGGATTTCGAGGCCGCGTACACCGCGGAGATGGGGCTGCCCAGTACGGCTTCGCTGGAGCCGAAGTTGATGATGCGCCCGCCGCTGTCCGCCATGAGCGCGTACGCGGCCTGATTGGTCAGCACGGTCGAGGTGAAGTTCGTGTCGAGTACCAGACGTACGTCGTCGATCGTGATCTGACCGGGCACCCCGGGGTGCCACAGCCCGGCCGCATGCACCAGAACGTCCAGACCACCCAGCGTCTCGGCAGCGCTCCGGAACGCGGTGTCCACCGAATCCGGATCGCGTACATCACAATTCAGCCAGGTGGCACCCGGTGTCTCCGCCGGCGGCGAGTTGTGAAAGGTGGCGACCACCCGGGCTCCGGCAGTGGTCAGCACGGATACCGCGGCCGCCCCGATACCCGTCGCGCCGCCGGTGACGATCACTCGTCTGCCTTCGAGTGGTCCCTGAAACTCGTTCACGCCTGCCACCCATCGTCGTCCGACACCCGTGGCGAGGACTGTACTCTCGCTAGAGAGAATCACGTTCTCCCACCCTTGGTTGCTGTCCGTTGACCAGTCAGGAGTTGCGCGTGCAACGCAGGAGCCTCCTCGTCGACGGCTTGGTGACCAGCTATCTGGAAGCCGGTGCCGGTGACCCGGTCGTCCTGCTGCACGGCGGCGAGTTCGGCGCCAGCGCCGAAATCGGTTGGGAAGAAACCATTGCTGCCCTGGCAGCGCACTACCGGGTGTTGGCGCCGGACATGCTCGGCTACGGACACTCGGCCAAGGTGCTCGACTTCACCGACGGTCGTGGGATGCGGATCCGGCATGTGGCTCGGTTCTGCGCAATACTCGGAATCGAGTCCGCGTTCTTCGTGGGCAACTCGATGGGTGCGATCAACCTGCTGGTCGACGCCACCTCCACCGCGCCGGTGCTCCCGGCCCGCGCACTGGTCACCATCTGCGGCGGCGGCGAAATCCAGAACAATCGCCACATGGCCGCGCTCTATGACTACGACGCGACGCTGCCCGCCATGCGGTTGATCGTCGAAGCGCTCTTTCACGACGCTCGTTTTCCCGCGGATGACGACTACGTGTTGCGGCGTCATGAGTCGGCCATCCTGCCCGGTGCGTGGGAATCCATCGCTGCCGCCCGCTTTCGCCGACCGGGGGCCGTGCCGCCTCCTGCGGCGTCGAGCAGGCGTGCCTACGGCCGTATCGCGGTGCCGACTCTGGTGGTCGAAGGTGGACGTGACAAGCTGCTTCCGGCGGGGTGGGCCGCGGAGATCGCCGACCAGATTCCCGGCGCGCGGTCAGCCGTCGTCGACGCTGCCGGGCACTGCCCGCAACTCGAGCAACCGGCGACTGTCAACGAGATGTTGTTGTCTTACTTTGCTTCTCACCAGTTCCCGGAGGCTGATCGCCCGTCATGACCAATGAACTTGCAGGAAAGGTCGCCGTCGTCACCGGCGGCGCGTCGGGACTCGGGGAGGGGTTGGTGCGACGCTTTGCCGCCGAGGGCGCGAAAGTGGTGATCGGTGACGTCCAGGACGACGAGGGGCAGGCGCTGGCCGCTGAACTCGGCGCCGGCGCACGTTTTGTGCACACCGACGTCTCGGATCTCGAGCAGGTGAGTGCGCTGGTTTCGGCCGCGATCAGCGAATTCGGCGGGCTGGACGTGATGGTCAACAACGCCGGGGTGTCCGGCAGGATGCACCGCCGGTTCCTCGAGGACGACCTCGCTGATTTTCACCAGGTGATGGCGGTCAATGTCCTGGGCGTCATGGCCGGTACCCGCGATGCGGCCCGGTACATGGCCAAACATGGTGGTGGCTCGATCATCAACCTGACCTCCATCGGCGGTATCCAGGCCGGTGGCGGCGTGATGACCTATCGCGCGTCGAAAGCGGCCGTCATCCAGTTCACGAAGTCGACCGCAATCGAGTTGGCATATCACGAGATTCGGGTGAATGCGATCGCGCCGGGCAATATCCGCACCGCCATCGTGTCGAAGTCGGCGGCGGGGGAGGACCTGGAACGGCTCGAGCAGTTCGAGGCGGGAATCCGCGCGCAGATGCGGGCCGACCGGCCGCTCAAACGCGAGGGCACCGTAGAGGATGTCGCCGAGGCCGCGCTGTACTTCGCCGGTGATCGCTCGCGCTATGTCACCGGCACCGTGTTGCCCATCGACGGTGGCACGGTCGCGGGCAAGGTGCTGGCCAGCAAGGCGAAACCCGGCCCAGAGAATTAAATCAGTCACTTGACTTAATTGGTGCGGGTTGGTTGACTGCACTGGTGAAACCCCACAGCAGCCCCCGGGGTGCGCGCACCGATCGTGCGGGCAGCACCCGGGATGCCATCCTGACCGCTGCCGAACGGCTGTTCGCTGAACACGGCCTGTTCGCGGTGTCCAACCGCCAGGTCAGCGAGGCTGCCGGCCAAGGAAACAACGCCGCGGTCGGCTACCACTTCGGCACCAAGGCTGATCTGCTGCGCGCCATCGTGCACAAGCACAACACCGCGGTGGAACGGCGCTGCCAGCAGATGGTGGAGCACGTCGGTGCGCAACCCGAGCTGCGCGACTGGGTGGAGTGTCTGGTGCGGCCCCTGGCCGCCCATCTGACCGAGCTCGGTAATCCCACCTGGTACGCCCGCTTCTCGGCGCAGCTCATGCCCGACCCCGCGCACCGCGACCTCGTCTCCGAAGAATCCCTGACCTCCTCGGCGGTGCTGGCGGTCGTCGAGGGCCTCAACCACTGCCTGCCGCAGATGCCAGCCGAGGTGCGGGTAGAGCGAAATGCCATGGCGCGACAGCTGATCGTGGGAACGTTCGCCGAGCGGGAACGCGCTCTGGCGGCAGGCGATCCCACGCCGCATTCCAGCTGGGACTCGATGGCCACCAGTCTGGTGGATGCGATCACCGGGCTGATGGCCGCTCCGGTGTCTCGATGAAAGTTCACGCCGATCAAGCGAAGTGTGTCTCCGCAGGCAACTGTGTGGCGCACGCACCGCTGGTTTTTGATCAGGACGAAGACGACGGCAGCGTGATCCTGCTGGATGACACACCGCCGGAGGACATGGCTGCCGCCGTCCGCGAAGCCGCCGCCGCCTGCCCGGCGATGGCAATACACATCGACGAATGATCCACTGCCCCCGCAATACTCAGGAGTGACATGACCGACACCGTGGCTTCCACCGTCACCGACATCCCCGAATATCCGATGGAGCGCGCGCAGGGCTGCCCGTTTTCGCCGCCACCGCAGATGCTCGAACTGGGTTCGGAGACAGGCTTGTTCCGGGTCAAGATCTGGGATGGCAGCACTCCCTGGCTGATCACCGGCCATGAAGAGGCGCGCACGCTGTTCGCCGACTCCCGGGTGAGCGTCGATGACCGGCTGTCCGGATTTCCGCATTGGAACGAGCACATGCTGTCCACCGTCGAGAAGCGACCGCGCTCGGTGTTCACCTCAGATGCCGAGGAGCACACCCGGTTCCGCCGGATGCTCTCCAAGCCTTTCACTTTCAAGCGGGTCGAGGCGCTGCGGACGGCTATTCAGGACGTCACAGACGAGTGCATCGACACGATATTGGCCGGCGAGCAGCCGGCCGATATCGTGACTGCGCTGGCGCTGCCGGTGCCCACCCGAGTGATCAGTGAGATGCTCGGCGTCCCTTACGAAGACCACGAGTTCTTCCAGCACCACGCCAACGTGGGGCTGGCGCGGTATGCCTCGGCCGAGGATGGCCAGAAGGGTGCGATGAGCCTGGCCAAGTACCTGAGCAACCTCGTCGAAGCCAAGATGGAGAAGCCAGGGGAGGACGCCGTGTCCGACTTGGCCGAGCGTGTCAACGCCGGCGAGATCAGCGTCCGGGAGGCCGCCCAGTTGGGCACCGGTCTGCTGATCGCCGGGCACGAGACCACTGCCAACATGATCGGCATCGGGGTGCTGGCTTTGCTGCAGAACCCGGATCAGGCTGCGCTGCTGCGTGATACCGATGATCCGAAGGTGATCGCCAACGCGGTTGAAGAGCTGATGCGGTATCTCAGCATCATCCAGAACGGCCAGCGCCGCATCGCCACCGACGACATCGAGATCTCCGGCGAGGTGATCAAGGCCGGCGACGGCATCATCATCGATCTGGCGCCGGCCAACTGGGATGCCAAGGCATTCCCGGAGCCGGACAAGCTCGATCTGCAGCGGGCCAACGCCAAGGACGAGGTCGGGTTCGGCTTCGGTCGACACCAGTGCGTCGGCCAACAGCTGGCCCGTGCCGAGATGCAGATCGTCTTTCACACGCTGGTGCGCCGCATCCCCACGATGAAGCTGGCGATCCCGTTCGAGGAGGTGCCGTTCAAGCACGACCGCTTGGCCTTCGGCGTCTACAGCCTGCCCGTCACCTGGTGAGCGCATGCCGGTAGCCGGCTGGGCCATAAGGCCCGCCGGCTGTTGTTGGCGGCGTGTCACTTACGGGTCGTCGGGGACGAGGATCCGTTCGGGGTGGTGGTAGGTGTTGATGCGGGTTTGGCCGCAGTCGAGCTCTGGTG
>JBEVFK010000197.1:0-10930 GCA_040512325.1 Mycobacterium sp.
ACATCACCGGCGGGCAGTTCGCCGAACTCATGGACCGTAAAGGCATCTCGCGCGACGACACCGTGGTGATCTACGGCGACAAGAGCAACTGGTGGGCCGCTTACGCGCTGTGGGTCTTCACGCTGTTCGGCCACGAGGACGTGCGGTTGCTCAACGGCGGACGCGACCTGTGGATCTCCGACGGCCGCGACACCACCCTGGATGTCCCGAGCAAGACCACCACGGGTTACCCGGTGGTGGAGCGCGACGACGCCTCGATCCGCGCGTTCAAGGATGACGTCCTCGACACGCTGGGCACCGAGACGCTGATCGACGTCCGCTCGCCTCAGGAGTTCACCGGTGAGCGCACCCACATGCCGAACTACCCGGACGAGGGCGCCCTGCGCGGTGGCCACATCCCCACGGCGGTCTCGGTGCCGTGGGCCAAAGCCGCCGACGACCACTCCCGCTTCCGAAGCCGCGCCGAGCTCGAAGAGATCTACAGCTTCGTCGGTGAGGCCGGCAAGCCCGTCATCGCGTACTGCCGCATCGGCGAACGCTCCAGCCACACCTGGTTCGTGCTCACCCACCTGCTCGGCGTCCCGAACGTGCGCAACTACGACGGCTCGTGGACCGAGTGGGGCAACACCGTCCGGGTGCCTATCGTGTCGGGTGAAGCTCCCGGCGACGCGCCGGCCTGACTGTTCGGTGAGTGAGCGGAACGAGCGCAGCGAGAGACGGGAATGAGGCGAACAAGTGAGCACTAGCCTGCCCGCGCCGCTGGCCGAGGTGGTGTCCGACTTCGCCGAGATGCAAGGGCAGGACAAGCTGCAACTCCTGCTCGAGTTCTCGAGCGAGCTGCCGCCGCTGCCCGCCGACCTCGAAGAGGCGGCCATGGAACCGGTTCCCGAATGCCAGTCGCCGCTGTTCCTGCACGTCGACGCCAGTGACCCGAACAAGGTCCGGCTGTTCTTCAGCGCGCCGGCGGAGGCACCCACCACCCGCGGCTTCGCGTCGATCCTGGCCACCGGTCTCGATGGGCAGAGCAGAGACGCCATCCTGGCGGTCCCGGACGACTTCTACAGTGATCTGGGCCTCGCCGCTCTGATCAGCCCGCTGCGGCTGCGCGGGATGTCGGCGATGCTGACCCGCATCAAGCGCCGACTCACCGATTCCTGACCAGGCGACATCTCCCGTCGATCAGCAAGCGAGTTTGCCGTGTCGCCACCGCGCTTCGGCAAACGCACGATACGCCTGCTGGCGCCACCTCGGGTGAATGCGCCAGAATTTCTGCAGATCACCGCCGACATTCAGCCGGCGAACTCTCTGTGAACGAAAACCGACTGTTCACAGCTGAGCTGACTACGATTCAGCAATGCCTATGGCGCACCAGGAACGTCAAAGCAGCGCGATAGTGACCAATCTTGCGCACCACGAGAACCACATCCGGCGTGATCTTGATCGGGATGGACTCGTTCGCCTCGGCGGCGTGATTCCAGCCCAGTGGCTAACTTCGGCGCGTGCCGATGTCGACCACTACATCGCCCGCCACGGCTCAGGGGAGCACAGTCTGGTGGATACCGATCGGTGGGAGTGCCCCACCATCGCTGAGCTGGCTGTCGACGAACGTATCGAGTCCCTGCTGCACTCACTTTCGCCGTTCCCTGACGACGCCGAGCCGGGGCACGGCGGCTACCGACAACGAGTACTGCGCATTCTCGACGGTTCCGGCGTGGATTCCCCGCCGTTCGATTGGCACTACGACGCCAACGCGATGACCATGCTCGTCCCGATCATGATTCCCGACGACGGATCAGGTCAGGTCGCGATCTTCCCCGACAACCGTCCGCATCGACGTTGGGCGACAGTCAGCGCGGTCGAGCGGCTGATGGTGCACAACAAGGCGTACGGACGTAGGCTGCGGCGGCGCTACGACACCGACCCGTCGGCGTACACGATTCCACTGACTCCCGGCGATGCCTACTTGTTCCGGGGTTACCGTTCACTCCACGCCACGCTGCCCTGGCCGCCGAACACGCTGCGGGTGACCCTCTTGCTGCAGTACGGCCATCCTTACGGACAGGACGGGACCCTCGTGCGAGCGGTCCGAGCACGACGAAACATGTTTCGGAAGCGGCGCGCCGAGCATCAGGCGGGCCGTATTCCGGCTTGTTGACGGTGGCTACCCGGCAGTAACCGAGACCGCCTCACGCACGCGGACGGCGGGGCGCTTAAACTGCCCCGAGAGATTCTTAAAGACGTTTCTTAGACACGGCCAAATGCGGCCGAACAGACTTAGCCCGTAGGAGGCGCAGTGCCTAGTCACGCCAGCTCGAGCATCTCCAAGGTTCTCGTCGCCAATCGCGGCGAGATCGCGGTCCGGGTGATCCGTGCAGCCAAGGATGCCGGCCTGACCAGCGTGGCGGTGTACGCCGAGCCCGACGCAGACGCTCCCCATGTCCGGTTGGCCGACGAGGCCTTCGCCCTCGGCGGGCAAACCTCCGCCGAGTCGTACCTGGTGTTCGACAAGATCCTGGACGCCGCGGCCAAATCCGGCGCCAACGCCATCCACCCCGGTTACGGATTCCTGTCGGAGAACGCCGAATTCGCGCAGGCGGTCATCGACGCCGGCCTGATCTGGATCGGCCCGAGCCCGCAGTCCATCCGTGATCTCGGCGACAAGGTCACGGCCCGCCATATCGCCGCCAAGGCCAAGGCACCGCTGGTGCCCGGTACGTCCGAGCCGGTCAAGGACGCCGACGAGATCGTCGCGTTCGCCAAGGAGTTCGGCGTGCCCATCGCGATCAAAGCGGCCTTCGGTGGCGGCGGTCGCGGCATGAAGGTGGCCCGCACCATCGAGGAGATTCCCGAGCTTTTCGACTCCGCCACCCGCGAAGCCGTCGCCGCTTTCGGCCGTGGTGAGTGCTTCGTCGAGCGTTACCTGGACAAGCCGCGCCACGTGGAAGCTCAGGTGATCGCCGACACGCACGGCAATGTCGTCGTCGCGGGCACCCGCGACTGCTCGCTGCAGCGTCGCTTCCAGAAGCTCGTCGAAGAGGCCCCGGCGCCGTTCCTCACCGACGCGCAGCGCAAGGAGATCCACGAGTCGGCCAAGCGGATCTGTAAGGAGGCCGGCTACTACGGCGCAGGCACTGTTGAGTACCTGGTGGGCCAGGACGGCCTGATCTCCTTCCTCGAGGTCAACACCCGCCTGCAGGTGGAGCATCCGGTCACCGAGGAAACCGCAGGCATCGACCTCGTGCGCCAGCAGTTCCGCATCGCCAACGGCGAAGCACTCGACATCACCGAGGATCCGACGCCGCGCGGACACTCGTTCGAATTCCGGATCAACGGCGAGGACGCCGGCCGCGGCTTCCTGCCTGCCCCCGGCCCCGTCACCAAGTTCGAGCCGCCGACCGGCCCCGGCATCCGCCTGGACTCCGGTGTGGAGACCGGTTCGGTGATCGGCGGGCAGTTCGACTCGATGCTGGCCAAGCTGATCGTCACCGGTGCCACCCGCGAGGAGGCGCTTGATCGCTCGCGGCGCGCGCTGGCCGAGTTCAATGTCGAGGGCCTGGCCACCGTCATCCCGTTCCACCGGGCCGTGGTGTCGGACCCCGCCTTCATCGGCGACGAGAACGGCTTCACCGTCCACACCCGCTGGATCGAGACCGAGTGGGACAACACCGTCGAACCGTTCACCGGTGGCGGCGCTGTCGATGAGGAAGAGTCGCAGCCGCGGCAGAAGGTCATCGTCGAGGTGGGCGGACGTCGTGTCGAGGTCTCGCTGCCGGGCGATCTGGCTCTCGGTGGCGGTGCGGCCAGTGCCAGCGGTGCGATCCGCAAGAAGCCCAAGCCGCGCAAGCGGGGCGCTGCCGGCGGCGCCGCGGCCTCCGGTGACGCGGTGACCGCCCCGATGCAGGGCACCGTCGTCAAGGTGGCCGTCGAAGAGGGCCAGCAGGTTTCTGCCGGTGACCTCATCGTGGTGCTGGAAGCCATGAAGATGGAGAACCCGGTGACCGCCCACAAAGACGGCACCGTCACCGGCCTGTCCGTCGAAGCCGGTGCCGCCGTCACTCAGGGCACGGTGCTCGCCGAACTCAAGGATTAGCCACCACCGCAGAATCCCGGGTTCTTCCTGCCGGGACCTTCGGATAACCCTCGTTCGGCTTTGCCGAAACCCGCACGGTCGGTGAAACCCGCTGTTAGCGTTGCCCCGAATTCGGCAGAGCCAGGTTCGGGGGAACGATTGTGTTCGGTGTGCGTACGGCTGCGGGGCCACTGAAGATCTGTGCGGTGTTGGCCGTCGCAGCGGCGACGGCGCTCCCGGCGTCGACGTTTCTGCCGGTCCAGTTCGCGGCGAAGACGCTGCTGATGGTTCCTGGCAACGACAATCCCGACGGAGCAGGGGTCGAAGCCAAGCTCAACAGTGCCTTTGATCCGTCGCATCCGAACTATGACTTCACCGGCTACGACATGGTGAAGGTGGCGTGGCTGTCGGATTCCTTCGACGGCGATCCGGGCTATGCGGTGTCCCAGAAAGACGGCGTCGCCAAACTCGACGCCGCCATCACGACGTACGGCACGGTGGCTGACGAAGACGACGTCGACAATCTGATCGTCGTCGGTTATTCGTCCGGCGCCGTCGTCGTGATCCGGGAGATGAAAGACCTCGACACCCGGGCAGTGACTGCGCCGACGTCCGACCAGATCGAGTTCCTGGTCTTCGGCAGTCCTCACCGACCCAACGGCGGGATCTTCACGAGGTTTCCCGGGTTCCAGTTCGCCGGGATCGTCTTCGACGGTGCCAATCCGGACACGCGGTACGAACTGACCGATATCGGGTACGAATACGATCCGGTGTCCGACTTTCCGGCCTATCCACTGATGCCGCTGAGCCTGGTGAACTCGGTGTTGGCGTTTCAGTATCTGCATGTGAAATATGTGGGCGCGGAATCCGATCCGGTGAATGCCATCGATGATCCGAATCTGACGTACCACGACGAGGTCAAGGGCATCCGGTACGTCACGATCCCGGCTCCGCACCTGCCACTGCTCATGCCCGCCTATGACGTGCTCGACCTGGTCCCGTGGCTGCGGCCGGTCGGCGAGCCGCTGCTCAAACTCATCGAACCCACGCTGAAGGTGCTGGTCGACCTCGGCTACAACCGTGAAGTCCCGGTGGGAGCTGATCTCCCGGCGCGGCTCCTGCCCTCCCTCGATCCGGCCAAAGTGCTTCAGGATGTGACGAACTCGATCGCCGCGGGTCTGGCCGGAGCATGGACCAGCATCGCAGGCACCGACCCGCCAACCGAATCCGGCTCCGAGCCGGCAGTTACCGCTTCGGCCGCCGATCTCGAAGACCCCGCCGCCGACAGGCGTTCCGCTGGTCGTGCTGACATCGCCGGACACCGCCGAGCCGACCGTCGGGCAGCGGCCACCGAAGCGTCTGCGGCACAGTCCGAGCCGGCGGTGTCTCCGACCCGACGTGGCGCCCACGACCCTGAATCTCCGAAGCCCGGGCGCCAGGCCAGTGGCCGTGGAACCGAGGAACGCAAGCCGAAAGCCGGCGACCATTCGCGGAAGGAGCCGAAGTCGGGCTCCGGATCGGTGCGTAACTCGGACACCAGGAGCAAAGCCGAGGCCGACGCCGCCTAGAGTCCGCTGCATGGAACCCGTTGAGATCAACGCAGGCAGTTGGTATCTGCGAGCGCTGCGCGCCGACGATCGTGTCGACGACCGGCCGGCACTCGCCGACCTGGGTGAGCCGGATCCGGACTATGTGCGGCGGCGGGCTACGCACTGGCTCGACGACACCTGCTACACCTGGGCGGTGTGCGAGCCGAGCACCGGCGAACTGCTTGCCGAGGTCAGCCTGGATCCCTCCTCTGGTGCCATCGTGTTGCGGTCCCGGCCCGGCCAGGCCGACGCCGCCCAGACCGCCGGCGATGCGGTACGCCGGTTCGCTGGGGCAGCGCTGGGACTGTCGTGACGCTGCCCGCCGCCACCGGGTCACCAAAGTGGCTGTTGTGAGCTCAGTCTCGGCATATTCCGCCGACCACACCCGCCTGTCAGACTGACCCGCATGGAGCGTCAACGATGACCCGCCCCCACATTGTCGCCGTCACCGGCGCTGCAGGCAGCATCGGCTATGCGGCACTGTTCCGGATCGCCGCGGGCGCCATGCTCGGCCACGACACCCCGGTGATCCTGCGCCTCGTCGAGTTGCCCGCCGCGGTGCGCGCCGCTGAAGGCGTGGTCATGGAACTCGACGACGGCGCCTTCCCGCTCTTGGCCGGCATGGAGATCTACGACGACCCGGTGAAGGCATTCGACGGTGTCGATGTTGCGTTACTGGTCGGCGCGCGTCCTCGCACCAAGGGAATGGAGCGCGCCGACCTGCTCAGCGCCAATGCCGAGATCTTCGCCACCGCGGGCAAGGCCCTCAACGCCGGTGCCGGGTCCGCTGTCCGGGTTCTCGTGGTCGGCAATCCGGCGAACACGAACGCCTTGGTGGCCGCCGCGCACGCCCCCGACATCCCTGCGCAGCGGTTCACCGCGTTGACTCGCCTTGACCACAATCGGGCCGTCGCCGCCATCGCCAGGCACACGCAAGTTCCGGTCACCGAGATCTCCCGAATCACGATCTGGGGCAATCACTCTCCGACGCAGTACCCCGATCTGTTCCACGCCGTGGTGGGTGGTCGCTCCGGCGCCGACTACGCGGCCGACACCCGCTGGCTGACCGATGATTTCATCCCCACCGTCGCCCGCAGGGGTACCGCGATCATCGAGGCCCGCGGTGCCAGTTCAGCCGCGTCGGCGGCTAACGGCGCCATCGACCACATCGATGATTGGGTGCACGGCACACCCGCCGACGACTGGACCTCGGTTGCGCTGCCCTCCCCCGGCGCGTACGGAGTCGACGAGGGTCTGGTGTGCTCGTTGCCCTGCCGGGCCATCGACGGGCAGTGGCAGGTGGTCGAAGGCCTCGACATCAATCCGTTCTCGCGGGCCCGGATCGATGCCTCGGTGACCGAGCTGCGCGACGAGCGCGACGCGGTGAAAGCCCTCGGCCTGCTCTGATCTCGATCGGGGCGGACGCCCTACCCGGCCGGCGGTCGATCCACCGGCACGTCGATGTCCACGCCGGTGGCCAGGTCACCACATTCGACGATCACCACGTCGTCGCGGCCGGCCAGGAAGGCCCGGGCGCCCTGGTCACCGTCGAGGCTGTCCCGCAGCGCCGCCAGATATCCGGCGCCGATCACCACCGGATGCCCGGGCCGGCCCTGATAGACCGCGCGGGCCAGGCCCGTCGCCTGACCGGCAACCAGCAGACGGCGCACCACGTCGGCTCCGACATCGGGGGTGTCCACCAGCCGCAACACCACACAGGACGCACCCGTCGCGGCGTCCAGGCCGGCACGTAACGAGGCACTCATCCCGTCGGCCCAGTCCGTCGCGACCACTGCCCGGGCGGGCGCGGGCACGTCGACCGCGGCGGCACCGAGCACCACCACCACGTCGTCGCAACCGCCGTCCGCCAGCGCCGTGACCGCCGCGCGCAACCACTCCCCCTGCGCAGCAAGGACTTTCGGCAGTCCGTACCGGGTTCCGGCGCCGGCGGCCAATACGACGCCCACCACCGCCTCTGCTCTCGACATGCGAATATTGTCAACCTGCCTGATTCTTGGACGATGTCAGCCCCGGCGAAAGACACCAAGCCCAAGCGGGTGCACCCGGTTGACGAGGTGCTACCCCTCCCCAAGCTCGCCACCTACGGCTTCCAGCACGTCGTCGCGTTCTACGCCGGCGCGGTGCTGGTGCCGATCATCATCGCCGGTGCGGTCGGACTGACCGACCAAGAACTGGTCATGCTCATCACCGCGGACCTGTTCACCTGCGGTATCGCCTCGATCATCCAGGCCGTCGGGTTCTGGAAGATCGGCGTCCGGCTGCCGCTGCTGCAAGGTGTCACGTTCGCCGGCGTCTCGCCGATCATCGCCATCGGCCTGGCCAACGGCGGTGGGTCGGCCAGCATGCTGTACGTCTACGGCGCGTGATCGTCGCGGGCATCTTCACATTCCTGATCGCGCCGATCTTCGTCAAGCTGCTGAGATTCTTCCCGCCGGTGGTCACCGGCACCCTGATCACCATCATCGGCCTGTGCCTGGTCCCGGTGGGCGCCATGGACGCGGTCACCAACCCGCACACCCACGAACAGGACCCCACCAACATCCGGTGGTTCCTCTACGCGCTGGGCACCATCACGATCATCGTGGCGATCCAGCGACTCTTCCGCGGGTTCATCGCCACCATCGCGGTGCTGCTCGGCCTGGTCATCGGCTGCGCGGTGGCCTACGCGCTGGGCGACATGAGCTTCGACCGAGTCGGTGAGGCGGCGGCCATCGGCTTCACCCCGCCGTTCCTGTTCGGGCTACCCAAATTCGACTTCGTGGCCTGCCTGACCATGATCATCGTGCTGCTGATCATCGCCGTGGAGTCGACGGGTTCCACCATCGCCACCGGCGAGATCGTCGGCAAGCGGGTCAAGGGTTCCGATATCGGCAACGTGCTGCGCGCCGACGGCGTGGCCACCACCATCGGCGGCATCTTCAACTCGTTCCCCTACACCGCGTTCTCCGAGAACGTCGGCCTGGTGCGGCTGACCGGGGTCAAGAGCCGCTGGGTGGTCGCCGCCGCCGGCGCCATCATGATCCTGCTCGGGTTCCTCCCGAAGGTGGCCGCGGTGGTCGCGTCGATCCCCAACCCCGTGCTCGGGGGTGCGGCGCTGACGCTGTTCGCCACCGTCGCCGTGGTGGGCATCCAGACCCTCGGCAAGGTCGACTTCACCGACCACCGCAATCTGATCATCGTCACCACCAGCCTGGCCCTGGCGTTGTGGGTGACGGCGTATCCCGCCATCGCCGAAGGTATGCCCACCGGTCTGAACTTGATCTTCGGCAGCGGCATCAGCATCGGCGCGGTCAGCGCGATCCTGCTCAACATCGTGTTCTTCCACACCGGTGGCCGCGGCCCTCGGGTCGCCGGCGGCGGTTCGATCACCCTCGACGAGGTCAACTCCATGACCCAGGAACGCTTCACCGAGGTGTTCGGCCATGTGGTGCAGGACGTGCCGTGGGCGGTCGAGCGGGCGTTCGAGCAGCGTCCGTACGCCACCACCCGGGCGCTGCGCGAGGCGTTCCAGGATGCGGTGCTCACCGGCGGGTCCGATGAGCAGCTCGAACTCCTCAATGCCTTCCCCGACCTGGGCGCCGAAGACGAGACCGGGACGGCGCTGGCCGTCGACCACGTAGCACTGTCCAATCTGGACGACGACGACCACAATGACGTCGTGCAATTGGCCGCCGCGTACCGCGAACACTTCGGCTTCCCGTTGGTGATCTGCGCCCGCGAGACCGAGCACTTCGACCGCGTCCTCAAGAACGGCTGGTCGCGGATCGACAACTCGCCGGCGGCAGAGCGCGCGTTCGCCTTGATCGAGGTCGAGAAGATTGCCAACTACCGGTTCGAAGATCTGGTCGCCGATGCCAACCCCATTGCTGCGGCGCGGTTCAGTCGGCTCAACGAGCTGCAATAGCCAGATGGCCTCACAAGCGCTCGGCCTGGACGGCTTCAACACCCTGACCGACCGACAGCGCATGCATCTGCTGTTCGGGGTGTGTTCGTCGACCATCTGGGCCCGCCGCGTCCTGGCGGGCGCACCCTTCCGTGACGTCGACGCGTTGCTGGACCGCGCCGACCGGGTGCTGGCCGAATTGCCGGACGCCGAGATCGACGCCGCGCTCGATGGGCACCCCCGCATCGGCGCCAAGGCCGACAACGCGTCGTCGGCGCGGGAACAGGCGGCGGTGACCACCGCCGGTGACGACGTGAAGGCGCAGCTGGCCGCCAAGAACCAGGAGTACGACCAGAGGTTCGGCTACGTGTATCTGGTGTGCGCCAGCGGGCGCTCCGCGGAGGAACTGCTGGCGATCCTCGTCGAGCGCCTCGACAACGACCCCGATACCGAACGCCGGGTCATGCGCAGCGAATTGGCCAAGATCAACCGGCTGCGGCTGGAGCGACTCCTGAGTGAGCCGGCCCCCGTGCCAGGATCAGACGCATGACCCATGTGAGCACCCATGTCCTCAATGCCGTCACCGGCCGCCCCGCCGCCGGTGTGGCCGTCACCTTGACCGACAGGGACGGGGCACTGCTGGCGCAGGCCACCACCGATGACGACGGGCGCGTCAGCAGCCTGACCGACGAAACGCTGTCCGGGGTGTATCGGCTGACTTTCGACACCGCTTCGTATTTCGCCGCCCAGGCGATCGTCGGCTTCTACCCCGAAGTGATCATCGCGTTCGAGATCACCGACGCTGCAACGAAATACCATGTGCCCGTATTGCTGTCGCCGTACGCCTATTCCACCTATCGAGGGAGCTGACCGGTGTCCGAGATCATCCTGGGAAAGAACCAGTACGGCAAGGCCGAGAACCGCGTCGTCCGGATCTACCGGGACTCACCGCGGCACGAGATTCACGATATCAACGTATCCACTTGTCTACGTGGCGATTTCAGCGCGGCCCATCTGGCCGGTGATCAAGCCGACGTGCTGCCCACGGACACCCAGAAGCAGACGGCCTACGCCTACGCCAAGGAGAAGGGCCTGCTGTCGATCGAGGACTACGGCCTGGCGTTGGCGCGCCACTTCGTTCATGACGTGGAACCCGTCGCGGGCGCACGTATCGAGATCGAGGAATACGCCTGGGAACGCGCCGTTGTGGACGGCGCCGAACACGACTACACCTGGATCCGCAAGGGCCAGGAGGTCCGCACCGCGGCCGTCACCGTCGATGCCGACGGCGAGCACGTCATCGGCGGCTTGAAGGATTTCGTGATCCTCAAGTCCACCGGCTCGGAGTTCACCGGCTTCCTCGAGGAC
>JBEVFK010000198.1:0-23788 GCA_040512325.1 Mycobacterium sp.
GGTCCCCGGCGGCGGCCCGCGCCTCGTCGAGGCCGCGGCGGCTGATCTCACGAACACCGAAGCGGCGGGCGACATCTGCCGCGGCCTGAGCTGCCTTGGCGCGATTGGTGTCGGTGGGTGCGTCGGCGACGGCCACGTCGCCGCGGCCGGCCTCGAAACCGGCCAGCAACCACGCCTGCCGAGGTGAAGACGATCGGCACAGTGCGACGGGCGGCCACCTCGGCCAGCCGTAGTTCGACCTCGCCGGCCGGTACCGGCACCGAGACCGAGAAGTGTCCACCGGCGAAGTCGTCACCCCCACTGGCGGCGGCGACGATCAGATCGGCCACCGGCCTCCAGCAGCGCGCGCAGCTCGACGGCATCGATGGTCGCCACCGCGGTCTCGATCGAAATCGTCATGGTGATCTCATCTTTCGTCGTGTGTTCGAGGTCGACACTCACGCGCGCGCGGCGCCGACCAGCGGTGCCTCGGTGCCGAGGTTCTCCGGACGGATGGACCGGTCACCGACCACCTGAGCGGCGATGCCGTCCAGTTGTGCGGTCTGCTCGGCGTTGAGTTCGACGCCCACCGCGCCGACGTTCTCGCGCAGGTACTCCACGTGCCGGGTACCCGGGATGGGCACCACATCGTCTCCGCGGGACAGCACCCAGGACAGTGCCACCTGGCCCGGCGTGACCCCGAGGTCCGCGGCGATCACCGCGACGCTGTCGACGAGCGTGCGGTTGCGGTCGAACGCCTCGGCAGCGAACCGCGGGTGCTGCCGGTGGGTACCGCTGATGTCGTCTTCGGTGCGTACCCGTCCCGACAGCCAGCCCCGGCCCAGGGGCGAATAGGGCACGATTCCGATGCCGAGTTCGCGGGCCAGCGGAGCGGCGTCGGTCTCGATGTCGCGGGTGAAGACCGACCATTCGTTCTGGATGGCGGTGATGGGGTGCACCGCGTGCGCACGCCGCAGCGTTTGCGCGCCGGGCTCGGAAAGTCCGATGTAGCGGACCTTTCCGGCTTCGACGAGTTCGGAGAGCGCACCCACGGTGTCCTCGATGGGCACCTCGGGATCGACCCGGTGCAGGTAGTAGAGGTCAACATGGTCGACATCGAGGCGTCGTAGCGATCCCTCGATGGCGGTACGGATGTACTCGGGGCGCCCGTCGAGCGACCGCGGGTTGGTGTCCCGGTCCAGCGTGTTGCCGAACTTGGTGGCGATGGTCAGGGCGTCCCGGCGCCCGCGGATGGCCCGCCCGAGCAGGATTTCGCTGAATTCCGGGCCGTAGATGTCGGCGGTGTCGAAGAGGGTGACTCCGAGATCGATGGCCGCGTCCACCAGCTCAGTTGCCTGTTTTTCGTCGGCGGCATCGGCGGAGGTACGAAAGCTCATGAACCCCAGTCCGATTGCCGCAACCTCGAGGCCCTGCGCACCGAGTCGACGGGTGGGCAGCACTGTCATGATTGTCCGTTCGTTGTTGGTGAGGCGGCAGTCGCGTGGGTACGCAACCCGAAGAGTTTGCGCGCGTTGCCGATCCGGATCTGCTCTTGCTCGTCGGAGGTGAAACCGGCCTGGGCCAGCCGGTTGTCGATATGTGTTCGCTGTGCGTCGCGGTGGATCGGCCAGTCGCTGCCGACGATGATCCGGTCGAAGCCGAGGGTGTCACCAAGGTAGCGCAATACCGGCGCGCTGAAGCGCATGGTGTCGAAATACAGATTCGGCGCCTCACTTCCCCGGTAAACGGCGAGTTGCTCAGCGGCGTAGAGCAATCCGCCGTGTCCCAGCGTGGTGAACACCAGATGCAGGTCGGGCAACCGCGTCGGCAGATCTGCATGCAGCGCTGACAGAAACGCCACCGCGTTCTGCAACCCCCGTCCGGCGGAGTTGCCCGCCCGCCCCGCGACCGCGCGCAGCACGTCGGACTCCGGTGCTGCCACCGGATGAACGAACACCGGCACTCCGAGCCCGGCCGCGAGTTCCAGGGTGGGGAACGCTTCCGGGGAACCGAGGAACCGGGAGTGCCGTGAGGAGTCGAGCACGAGGCCGTGCAGGCCGAGTTCGGTGACGGCATAGCGCGCCTGCTCGGCGCCCTCCTCCCCGGAGTAGGCATCCACCGTGGCCAGCCCGAGGAAGCCGGGCCGGTTCCGCACCTCCGAGAGCAGAGTCTCGTTCACGATGTTGATGTCGGCGGTGGTGACGTCACCGTCGGGTCCGAACAACTGCTCCACCGGCGCACTGAGTGCGCGCAGGTCGATCCCATTGTCGGCGCTCTCGGAGACCAATCCGTCCAGGTTCTCCCGGGGATCGGCCTCACCGTCGGCCAGGGTGGCGCTGCGCTGCCACCTCGCCGGTCGCCAGTGGGTGTGGATGTCGAGAACGTACGCGTCATCGAGAGTAGGCACAGCCGTTGACCCTTCAGGACCCATGGAAGGGTTCACCGGAGATCAGCTCGGAATCGCGGCCGTCGACACCCTTGGGTACGTCGCCCTCGAGCGTCACGCGGTAGAGCACCCGGTCGTAGCCGAGGTGGCCGGCATCGGAGATCGCCAGGTGTGCGGTGGCCCGGTTGTCCCAGAACGCGACGCTTCCGGGCGCCCAGCGGAAGCGGACGGTGTATTCGGTGCGGGTGGCCTCCTCCCACAACAGCTTGAGGATGCTTTCACTCTGGGAAGGGGTGAAACCGCGGATCTCGCGCGGCCCGCGGGTGAATCCGGGGCTGACGAACAGCGCCCGCTCCCCCGTCTCGGGATGCACCCGCACCGCGGGATGCCAGGAGGCCAGGTTGGCTTCGCGGACCTTGCGGTCACGCTGGCTGCCCGCGGTGGCCCGCGGCTGGAACTGATGCTTGATGTCCAGCTTGTCCACGAAATCCCGAAAGTCCTTGGGCAGGTTCTCATAGGCGGCAACAAGATTGGTCCATGCGGTGTCACCGCCGTGCGGGGGCAGGATGTGTGCCCGCAGGATCGACGCAGCCGGCGGGTTGACCAAGGCGGTGACGTCGGTGTGCCAGCTGTTGTCATACGACGTGCGCTTGCGGCCGAGTTGGGTTTCGTAGCGCCGACTGTCGATCGGCAGGATCTCCGGGAAGCCCTCCGGTGGGTTCTCTTCGTGCGGGTGAGCCGGGGTGACTTTGCCGAACAGTCGCGCGAACGCCACCTGCTCGCGATGGCCGATCTCCTGGTCCCGGAAAAACACCACCTTGTAGCGGTGCAGGGCGCTGCGGATCTCGTCCACCACAGCGGGCTCCACCGGTCCGCGCAGGTCCGCTCCGCGGATCTCGGCACCGGCATATCCGGCGAGCGGCACGACATCCAGGCGGGTGTCGAACGTCTTCTCGGCGGGGTCCTTGAGTTCGGTCATGGGCTGACTCCCTTGTCGTGAAACGTATGTGGGCGCAGCTCAAGATTCGGCGGCCGCGGCGCGCGGAACAACGACGATCGGCTACCGGAATCCTTCAGCCGTTCTTAACGACAGGCGGTCCGCACAGTTTTCGTTCACGGACTCCGTAGCCCACGACCGTTGATCGGTCTACCACCGCGGGCGACCATCGTCATTCGTACCCACCGGGACAACCGAGTTGTACTCATCAGAAATAGCAAGGAGCACATAGTGAGCGATCGCCTGGAGCATCGACGTCTAGGGGCCACCGGGCCGCAGGTGAGTGTCCTCGGGTTCGGCGCGATGGAACTGCGCGGGACACCGCACCGTAATCCACGTCCGCTGGAGGAATCGGTGGTAGGGCAGGTGCTGCACGCCGTGCTCGATGAGGGCATCAACTTCATCGACACCTCGATCGACTACGCGCTGAGCGAAGAACGTATCGGCACGCACCTCGGACGTCGGCGTGATGAGTACGTGCTTGCCACCAAGGCCGGTTGCCCGCTGGATTTTCAGCCCGACGCCACCCCCGGACAGCCGCTGGCGCACGACTATTCGCGCACCAATATCCGCGCCGGTGTCGAGCAGAGTCTGCGCCGCCTGCAGACCGACCGCCTCGATCTGCTGCAGCTGCACATCAGCCCGTCGCAAGAAGTGCTGCGGCGCGATGACGTGCTGGCCACGCTGCACGCGCTGCGTGACGAAGGTAAGGTCCTCGCGTTCGGCGTCTCCTCCACACTGCCGGCAATCGACGATCACCTCGACATCGAGGACTTCACCGCGCTGCAGGTGCCGT
This sequence comes from Mycobacterium sp., assembly GCA_040512325.1. Taxonomy (GTDB): domain Bacteria; phylum Actinomycetota; class Actinomycetes; order Mycobacteriales; family Mycobacteriaceae; genus Mycobacterium. Next base: position 4,159 of record JBEVFK010000198.1, read on the forward strand.
TCTCGGCGCTGGAACGCGAGTTGGAGAGCCGCATCGAGCTGGCCTCCCGCCGCGGCGTGGGCATCATCGTCCGCGGCGGTGTGGCGCAGGCGGGCAAACGCGCCAAGAAAACCGTGCAGGGGCAACCGATCACGTGGGCAGATACCGGCTTGGAGGAGTTGCTCGACGGAGACAGTACGCAGGGTTTCCTGTTGCGGTACGCGATCTCGACCATCGGCGTCACCACGATCATCGCCGGAACCGCCGATCCTGAGCACGTCCGCGACAATGCGCGCGCCGCCCGCCGCGGGCCGCTGCCGTCCGACGTTTATGCCGAAGCGCAGCGCCGCCTCGATTCCGCGGGAATTACATCCGCGCTGATTCCTGGAGCACTGACTGGATAATCCCAGCTCAGTAAGTCGACGACGAGCGCAGGTGGAAAGTCCCCACCTGTGTTTCGTCGCGAAGTGTGCCAACATCTTTTCTCGTGACCCCGGTGTTTCTCATCGTTCGACGACATGTCGACCTCATGCGCTCCTGTAGCGCTGCCTGTTGTCGCTGAGGCCCATTCCGGCCTTCTCGTGCCCGCGGATACTCCCCCGCCCCGTCTCCCCAAGGCCGCGCACTCTGTGCGCATTCGCCGCCTGGCCGAAGATCACGAAATCCGGCCGCCCCGCTCGCACACGCTGATGAGGTCCCCCGATGCACCCCTCCACAAAATCCGACACCCCTGCACCTACCACGATCGTGGACGGTGCCTGATGCTTGATCTTCGCCGCATGATGTTGCTGTGCGACCTCGCCGACCTCGGCTCCGTCACCGCGGTCGCCGAACGCCGCAACATCACCAGTTCCGCAGTTTCTCAACAACTTCGAGTTCTCGAGGAAGAATCCGGAGCCATCCTGTTCCGCCGTGAGGGCCGTACGTTGGGCCTCACCCGCAGCGGACAGGTCCTCGTCGACCATGTGCGCCGCGTCCTCAACGCCGTCGATGAGGCGATGAGTGCGGTGGCTGCCACCAGGGACCGCACCTCCGGACAGGTCGCCATCGCCGCGTTCAACATGGCAATCCCCACCCTGGCGGTGCCGTTGATGCAGCGCCTCAGCGCCACCGAGCCGGACCTGCGGATCGAGATGCAGCAGGCGACCACCGCCGATGCGCTTCGGTTGCTGCGCCAAGGTGAAATCGATGTCGCCCTCACCTGCAACTACGACTTCCTCGGTGAGGACTCGGTTGGTGGATTGACCAGTGAGGCCTTGCTTTTCGAACCACTGGTGCTGCTGGCACCCAAGCAGGTGCATCTGCGCATCCGCAAGAGCGGACTCGCCGCGCTGGCCGACGGCCAGTGGGTGACCGGCCCCCAGAACTCGGGTCTGGGGGTCGCCGTCATGCGGGCCGGCGAAAAGGCGGGTTTCACCCCGCAGGTCAAGCACCGACTGATCGGGGCCCAGAACATCTGCGATCTGGCAGCCACCGAAACCGCGTCGGCGATCGTGCCCCGGTTGTCGGTCCCGGAACGGTTCGAGTCGTTGATCGTCCCCGGCCTCGAGCTCGGCGGCCGGACCATCAGCGCGGTGGTTCGCGCAGGACGGCAACGGGATCCGAACGTCGCATTGGTGCTGCGGACACTGCGCGTGATCGCCACGGACGCGTTGCCGCACCGTACCGAGGAAGAACTCAGCGTCGCGTCGTGAGGCAGGTGGCCGCCGGCGCTCAGCCGGCGGCTACTCCTGCGGCCGATTCAGTACTGAACGCTCCACGCCACTGCCGCCCGGGATGCCGTTGCGGCAGCTGCGGGCCCGCTCCGAAGAGCTTGTCACGGAGCGTTCCTGGTGTGTAGTCGGTCTGCGCCAACCCCCGGGATTGCAGTTCGGGCACCACGTGGTCGATGAAATCAGCAAAACTGCCGGGAGTGGTGATGTAGCGGATGTTGACGCCGTCGATACCGGCGTCCTGCCACAGCTCCAGAGTGTCGGCGATCTGGTCGGGGGTGCCGACCACCCGGGTAGATTCCTGTTGTTGGCGAATCAGGTCGGCGATCGTCGGGTTGGAGCCTGCCGGCGCGGCCGCGATCAAGGCCTCGATGGTGCTGCGGGTGCCCTGGATGTCGGCCGCCAGGTCTCCGATCGGCGTGTTGTGATCGAGTCCACCCAGATCGACGCCGATGCCCCCGCTGCGATGCGCGATCAGTCCGTCGATACTCAGGTACTCGTCGAGTTCGGCGGCCCGCCCCTTGGCCTCGGCTTCGGTGGAGCCCACCACGAAGGACAGCCCCTGCAGGAACTTGATGTCCTCGCGCCGGCGCCCCTGGGCCACGGCGCGGCTTCTGGTGTCGTCGATCACCGTGCGGGCACCGTGGGGCGAGGCGGCGTTGACGAACACCCCTTCGGCATGCCGGGCGGCGAAAGCCCGCCCTGCTGTGGAGGTTCCGGCCTGGAACAGCACCGGGGTGCGTTGCGGTGAGGGAAAGCTCAGGTGCGGTCCTTCGACCCGGTAGCGCTTGCCCACGTGGTCGATCTTGTGCACCCGACCGGGCTCGGCGTGCACCCCCCGCACGCGATCACGCACCAGGGCGTCGTCCTCCCAGGATCCTTCCCACAGCTTGTAGACCACCTCGGTGTACTCCTCGGCCCACTCATACCGGGCATCGTGCTCTTCGCGTTCCACCAGCCCGAAGTTGCGCGCCGAGTTCTGCAGTGCGCTGGTCACCACATTCCAGCCGATCCGTCCGCGGGACGCATGGTCGAGGGTGGAGATCTTGCGGGCGAAGGAGAACGGGTGGTCTTGCAGCACCGAGCTGGTGATCACCAAGCCGAGATGCGTCGTGGACAGCGCCAGCGCTGAGACGATCGCCGACGGGTCGAGGTTGGGGATCTGCAGTCCTTCTCGCAGATAGGTGTCCCAGCCGCCGCGGTAGTCGTCGTAGAGCCCCACCACGTCGGCGAAGAACACCGCATCGAACTTGCCGCGTTCCAGGAGCTGCACCAGTTCCACCCATGGCTCGAGTTGGTCGAACTCGACGCTGCGCGTCTCCGGATTACGCCATGCACCGTAGGCCACGTGGGTGGCGGTGTTCATGGTGAAGGCGTTGAGGATCAAGCGTGGTCGTGGCATTCGAGGCTCCGTCTCTACGAGGTGCTGCGCGATCGAACCGGCTGTCGCCCGGATCAAGCTTCCAGCTGGGGAAGCGGTCGGCGCAGTGGACTTCGGAGGAGACAGGAAAGACCGCGGACACGGCTGTCAGAAGAAGCCCACGAGCGGCAGCGGCGTCCCGTTCACCAGATGATCGCCGACCACCCGCGCCTTGTAGGGAGACGGATTGTGCGAGAACAGAGTTCGCAGGTTCCGCCAGTGCCGGTCCAGGTGCGCCGACGCGCGGGTGGCGGAGGCGCCGCCGACGGTGAACAGGTCGCCGGCCGCCCGCAGCGCCAGTTCCTCGATGCCGACCTTCGCCTTGGCGGCCAACAAGGATGCTTCGTGCTCCAGATCGGCATCAGCGCGGCCGTGTTCGAAGGCGAACGCTGCCGAGCGGTCCTGCGCGTCGGCGGCGGCCAGGACGGTGGCCTGCGCCACGAACGCCACCGACTCGAGGGTGCCGATCACCTGGAGCAACTGTGGGTCATAGCGCGGCTCGGCCGACACCGCCCAGGAGTAGCTCCGGCGCCGGGTACGCACCACGTCGGCGGCGTCGGCGGCCACCGAGCGCAAGATACCCGCGGCGATCGCATGGAGGATCAGCTGCGGTTGCGATTGACGCGGTTTGCCGGTGTCCCCGAACCGTTCGAAGGTGATGACTTCCGACGGGTGCACGTACACGTTATCGAGAATTGTGGTGCCACTGCCGGTTTGGGCCTGACCGATACCGTCCCAGTCGTCGGCGTGGATCACACCGTCCCGGTCGGCGGGGATCAGCGCACTACGCTGCGCCCCCTCGGCGTCATTGGCGGTGATGCGCAGATAGTCCGAGTACAGGCTGCCGGTGCTGTAGAACTTGCGGCCGTTGAGCCGGTACCCGTCACCGTCGGGCAGCAAGGTGGTGTCGTAGGAGTAGACACCCGGCGGTCGGTCGGTCAGTTCGGAGTTGGCGCCACCGAACAGCACGCCGTCGACGATCTGAGCCAGCCAGGGCCGGCCTTCTTCGTTGTGGCGCAACCGCAGTCGATCCTCGACGAATCCCCAGTGCACCCGCAGGATATGCGGGACATCGGGGTCGGCTGCACCCAGCCGGATCACCAGGTCGAAGAAGTCGCGTTTCGAGTAGCCGCCGCCACCCCACTCGGCAGGTACACGGACGGCACCGAGCCGATGCCGGCGCGCCAGCTGCAGCGCGGCGTTCGGATGCGGATCCCCCGTCGGGTCTTCACGGCGGCGGTGGGCGTCGGCGGCGATCTCGTCGAGGATGGACGTCAGCTCCGACGAGTCGAGCGCGGGAGGACGGGTGGTGATGACGCCGGTCATCGGCTGTCTCCTGCCTACGGTACGGATCCGGCGTCGGAATACCGGTCCTGACCAGCTTGCGGCAGCCACCGGCGGTGATCAACGAACTCCCACTACACCTTTCCCGTAGCGAAAGTTCGCAGATTTTCCGCCCGTTCGTCGATACGTTCCGAGCTGTTGCATCGACGAAGCACTACCGACCGGAGGTCTTTCACGTGGGTGAACGTCAGCTCCACCTCAACGCGTTCCTCATGAGCACCGGACACCACGAGGCGTCGTGGCGGTTACCGGAGAGCAACCCGTTCGCGGCCACCGATGTCGCGCACTACGCCGAACTGGCGAGAATCGCCGAGCGCGGCACCTTCGATTCACTGTTCCTGGCCGACAGCCCGCAGCTCAACGGCGACGTGGGTCGCCGCCCGCTCGGTGTCCTCGAGCCGCTGACTCTGCTGACCACCCTGGTGGCCGTCACCGAGCGGATCGGGCTCATCGCCACGGCCTCGACCTCGTACAACTCGCCCTACAATCTCGCCCGCCGGTTCGCCTCGCTCGATCACGTCAGTGGCGGCCGGGCCGGCTGGAACATCGTCACCACAGCGACGCTGGAGGCCGCCCGCAATTTCGGGCTCGACGACCTGCCCGATCACGCGTCTCGTTATGCGCGGGCCCAGGAGTTCGTCGAGGTGACCCAGAAGCTCTGGGACAGTTGGGAAGACGACGTCGTTGTCGCTGACAAGGACGGCGGCGTCTGGGGTGACCGGTCGAAGATCCATCCGCCCGCGCACCGGGGTGACCATTTCTCTGTCGAGGGGGCGCTGAACATCCCACGCTCACCCCAGGGTTATCCCCTGCTGGTGCAGGCAGGTTCGTCCGAGGACGGGAAGGCGCTGGCGGCGCGGTTCGCCGAGGCCGTGTTCACCGCGCAACAGACCTTCGAGGAAGCCCGCGACTTCTACACCGATATCAAGGCCCGCGCGGTCGCGTACGGGCGTGATCCGGAGACCGTCAAGATCCTGCCCGGGATCGTCCCGGTGATCGGCAGCACCGAGGCCGAAGCGGCGGCCAAGGACCGCGAACTCGACGAGGCGATCGTCCCCGAGTACGCCCTCGAGCAGCTCGCCAAGACCTTGCGGATTCCGCTTGAGCAGTTGGACCTCGACAAGCCGCTCCCGGACGACCTGCTGCCAGAAGATGCCATCGAGGGAGCCAAGAGCCGCTACACCCTGATCGTCGAGTTGGCCCGGCGCGATCAGCTGACGGTGCGCCAGCTGATCGGCCGCCTCGGTGGTGGCCGCGGCCACCGCACCTTCACCGGCACGCCCGAACAGGTGGCGGACACCATCGAAGAATGGTTCCGCGGCGGCGTGGCCGATGGCTTCAACATCATGGCGCCGGTGCTGCCGTCGGGACTCGAGATCTTCGTCGACCACGTGGTGCCGATCCTGCGGACCCGCGGCCTGTTCCGCACCGAGTACACCGCGGATACGCTCCGCGGACACTACGGACTCTCCCGTCCGTCCAACGCCAACCTGCTTGCCGGGGCTGGTGCTTCATGACCCGACCCGATGAATCCCGAAAGGACCGTACTTCAGTGACCGGTAACGCCGATGTGGCAGCTCAAGAATCGCTGCGACTGCTCGGACTCGACGGCAACAACTGGATCGCCCCGAGCACGGATGTCGACCACGATGTCGCCGTCATCGGCGGCGGCCAGAGCGGCCTGACCATCGCCCATGCCCTGCGCCGGGCGGGGGTGGCCAACGTGACGGTGCTCGACGCCGGGGTGCAGGAGTCGGACTCCGCGTGGCGGTCCCGCGCGCGGATGCGGACATTGCGGACAGCCAAGGGAATCTCCGGACCCGAGCTGGGAAATGCGGCACTGAGCTTTCGGGCCTGGTTCGAATCCCAGCACGGTCGTGCGGCTTTCGATGACCTCGATCGGATTTCTACCGCCGACTGGGCGGAGTATCTGTCTTGGTTCCAGCAGCAGGTCGGTGTCGAGATCCGCCGCGGCATCCGCGTCACCGATATCGAACCCGCCGGCGCAGGCCTGCAACTGACGCTCGAGCAGGACGGCCGGCGCTGGACCGAACACACCCGCAAGATCGTGTTGGCCGGCGGTGTCTCCGGAACGGGAGGTCCGCATGTTCCCGAGGTACTGACCGGACTCCCGTCGACGGTCTGGGCGCACACCGCCGACGCGATCGACTTCGCAGCGTTGCAGGGCAAATCGGTGGCCGTGCTCGGAGCGGCCGCCTCGGCCTATGACGCCGCGGCGACGGCGCTGGAAGCAGGCGCCGACGAGGTGCATGTGTTCACCCGGCGCCCCGAAGTGGTGGTCGCCGATCTCAGCAAGCGGCCGAACCCCTTGCAGCAGGACATCTTCCACCTACTACCCGATGCCGACCGCTGGCAACAACGCTGGAACGCCGCCGCCCAGGGCGCCAACGTTCCGAACGATTCGGTGGTCCGTGCCGCCGCCCATCCCAACTACTACCTGCATGTGTCGTCGACGTGGCACGCCGCCACGCTGGTCGACGGCCGGGTGCAGGCAGAGACAGCAGGCGGAGTGCACACCTTCGACTTCGTGATCGCCGGCACCGGGTACCAGCAGGACCCCAACACCCGCGCCGAACTGGCGACCATCGCTCCGTATGTGGCGCAGTGGAGGGATGTGTACACCCCGCCGGCCGGACTGGAGAACACGCTCCTGGGGATGGCCCCCTACCTGGGCACCGGATATGAGTTCACCGAGAAGCAACCGGGTTCGGCACCGTGGCTGGCCGATATCCACGTTTTCAGCATCGGGGCGAACGTCAGTTTCGGCCGTCCGGTGGGTGATATCCCGAGCCTGCGGATCGGAGTGCCGCGCCTGGTGCAGGCGATCACCCGAGATCTCGCGCTGGCCGATCTGCGCCGAACTCAGTCCGTGGCCGCCGGGGTGCGTTGATGGCAGCAACTGAGCGCGAATTTCTCTGGTACATCCCGAATACCGTCGACCCGGGCCATCGCGGCGACGACACGGTGGAGGGTTGGGGCACTCTGGACTTCTCGGTGGATCTGGCGCTGCGTGCGGAACGGCACGGCTGGGGCGGCGCCCTCATCGGCACCGGCTGGGGGCGGCCCGACACCTTCACCCTGGCGACGGCCATCGCGGCCCGCACCACCACCTTTGCCCCGCTGGTGGCGATCCGGCCCGGGTACTGGCAGCCGGCGCACTTCGCCAGTGCGGCAGCAACACTGGACCAGCTCACCAGCGGCCGGTTGTTCATCAACATCGTCAGCGGCACCGACGATCTCGCCGCCTACGGCGACGGTGAGTTCGACAAATCCCGCCGCTACGACCGCACCCACGAGTTCCTGCAGGTGGTGCGGCGGCTGTGGCGCGACGAGGATGTCACCTTCGACGGCGAGTTCTACGGCGTCGAGCACTCCACCCTCGCGCAACGGCCCTACGGCTTCGAAGACGGGCGCCACCCACGGCTGTATTTCGGTGGCGCCTCCGCGGCGGCCGAACAGGTGGCCGTCACCGACGCCGATGTCCAGCTGTTCTGGGGTGAGCCGCTCGACGGCGTCGCCGAGCGCATCGACCGGCTCCGGTCGCTGTCCGACACGCTCGAACGCGAACACGCCCCGTTGGAGTTCGGCCTGCGGATCACCACGTTGGTACGCGACACCACCGAAGAGGCGTGGCGGGATGCCGAGGCCAAGATCGCGACCATCGCAGGCCGGCCCGATCTGCACAGCCGCAAACCCAGCGTCGCGGTGGGCCAGCAGCGGCTACTCGATCTCGCCGAGCGCGGCGAAGTACTCGACTCCTGCCTCTACACCACACCGGGCCGCTACGGCGGCGGGGGCGCCGGAACCACCTGGCTGGTGGGTTCAGCGGCTGATGTGTCCGCTGCACTGCAACGCTATGCCGATCTGGGTGTCACTCATTTTGTGCTCTCCGACACCCCGTACAAAACTGAAGTCGGCAGAATAGGTGATCAGGTGCTACCGCAGCTGCGCCAACCCGCACCCGCTCAGTGAATTGAGACAGCCATGACAGAAGCACCCACGCCACTGGATCGCCCGGTGGTGGTCTACGGAGTCGGCGCCATTGGCGGAGTGATCGCCGGCCGCCTGGGCGTGGCCGGTGTCGACGTCACCGCCGTAGCCCGAGGTGAGCACCTGGAAGCGATCCGGCGCGACGGCCTGCGGCTGGTCACCCAGGTCGGTGAGGAAGTGGTGGCACTGCCGGCGGCGCGAGAGGCCGGTGAAATCGACTGGGCCGGCGCGCCCCTTGTTCTGCTGGCCGTCAAGAGCCATCAGACCGCAGCGGCGCTCGATGATCTCGCCGCGCACGCCCCCGCAGACACCGCGGTGTTCGCCGTCCAGAACGGCGTCGCCAACGAGTCGGCGGCACTGCGCAGATTCGCCAACGTGTACGGCGTGATCGTGGCGATGCCGGCCACGCATCTCGAACCCGGCGTGGTCATCCAGCAGTGCTACCCCACCGCCGGCATCCTGGACGTGGGCCGCTACCCGCACGGGAGCGACGAACTGGCACAGCAGCTGTCGTCGGCGCTGCGCTCGGCACAGTTCTCCTCGGACGTGCGCGACGACATCATGGCGTGGAAGCACCGCAAGCTCATTGCCAACCTCGGCAACGGGGTGACGGCGGCGTTCCGGCCGGGCCCGGACGCTGACGAACTGGTGGCCCGCGCCCGACGCGAAGGTGAGCAGATCCTGACCCGGGCCGGGATCCCGTTCGTCACCGCCGACCAAGACCGTCGGCGTCGCGGTGATCTGTTGCGCGGCAAGGTCCGCGACGACTTCTTCGGGTCGACCTGGCAGAGCGTCAGCCGCGGCCACGTGGACGTCGAGACGGACTGGCTCAACGGCGAGATCGTGCTGCAGGCTAGGCTGCTCGGCCAGGACGCGCCCGTCAATGAGTTCCTCCAACGGGTCACCGCAGAGCACGCTCGGCAGGGCCGCGAACCTCGTTCGCTCGATGCCGCCGAGGCCCTGGCCGCGTTGCCTGCCGCTACCCCCTTGGCCGCCACCGTCAGCTGACACTCGACTGTGCCGCGGGCGAGGGCTTTGCAACAATGAGTTTCACCCATGCAACCATGCGACTCGCGGAACCTGCCGGTCAACGCGACTGGGCTTTGTGCGTCCAGCGGTGGGGATCGCTTTCGAGGGCGCGGCGGTCCCACTCCATCAAATCGGCGGCCGCGCCGTAGGTGAACTCGAGGAAATCCAGCACCGCCCCGTCGGGGTCCTTCGCCTGGCGTGCAACCTCGCACGGCAACAGGTATTGCCGCAACCCGGCGTCGTAGAAGACTCCGGCGGGACGGCCTGCGGCGTCGGCCTACCCGGCCGGTTCGGGATAGGCCCAGCAGTAGAACGCCCCTTCGGCCGCGCCGCCGGGCCAGAATCCGCAACTACTCAGCTCGTGCGAGTACCCCTCCTCCATCACCCAGTCGCCGCAGTTCGGCGCACCACCGGGATGCCGGGGTGCGAGGCGACCCGAGAATCGGCTGCATACCAGATCGAAAGAACCCCAGAAGAAGTGGACAGGGCTGACCTTGCCGATGAACCGTGCACGGAACCGGCCGAGCACTCGGTCGGCTTGCACCAGCTGTCGCAGAATGCGTTTGCCGCGGCGGGGTCGTAGCCGGCGTGCGTGTCCTCGGCGAACGGGATGGCGGGGTCAACTTCGTTGGGCCCGTTCGACATGTGCACCTCGATGCCCAGACCACTGAGCGTGTCGCGCAGATCGATGGTGGCGGCGCGGTACGGCAGGTTGAAGGTGGTGGTCGCGGTGGAGACCAAACCGATGTGCGAGGTCACCGCGGCGAGCACCCCTGCGATCGCCGTGGCGTCGGCGTGCAGCGGCCACCCACATTTAAGTTCAGATCACTCGTTCGCGTAGCAGGAACCCCTTGGTCACCACCACCGGCACCGCAAGACTGACCACCGTGACATGTCCTCGTTGTTGTTCGTGTTGTGCTCGCAGCCTTCGCCGCCGCTGAGCCTCATCGCCCCTTGGGCAACCCACAACAAGAAGACGAGGAACCGATCCCATGACCTACAGATTCGACCGCCGGAGTTTTTTCGGTCTCAGTGCCGCGGCGCTCGGTTCCGGCCTGCTCGTCGCGTGCGGCGGGCCGGCCAGCCTGCCGGCGCAGACCGGCGCCGGGCCCACTGGGCCCACGGGCGAGCCGGTGCGGGGCGGCACCCTGACTTTCTCCGACACCGAAGCCGTTTCGAGTTGGCAGTCGCAGAAATTGAGCACCTACAGTGCCGGCAATCTGACGTTTCACACCAATGTTTTTCTGCTCTACTTCGATCCCTACAAAAAGCAGCTGCAGCCGTGGGCCGCCGAATCGTGGAGCAAAAACGACGAGAACACCCGATTCAGCTTCAAGATCCGCAAGGGCATCACCTTCAGTGACGGCACCCAGCTGACCCCGGAGATCGTCGCGCAGAATTATGAGCTCTTCGGGCGGGGCGACGAGAGACGTCGGATCCCGGTGCACGCCCAGGTTTCCCGGGGCTACGACCATGTTGAGGTCGACGGCGACACGGTCACCGTGGTGCTGGCCAAACCCAACCAGCAGTTCCTGATCGACACCACCCGGTTGAACTCGCCGATTCTCGGGGCGAAGACCATCGGCTTGGAGTTCGAGGAAGCCGGCCGCCCCGAGAACCACGTGGGCGCCGGCCCGTTCGTGTTCAGATCCCAGGTACCCAACCAGTCGGCGGTGCTGGCCCGTCGACCCGGTTACCGGTGGGCACCCGCCGGCTCACCCAACCAAGGCGAGGCACACCTCGATGAGATCGTCTGGAAAGTGCTGCCCGAGAGCGGGTTACGCACCGGCGCGCTGACGTCGAATCAGGTCGACGTCGCCCGCGGTATTCAACCGTCGGACGAAGCCGCCATCCAGAGCGCCGGCTACCAGCTGCTGCTCTACCGGCCGCCGCTGGGCACCGCGAACTACGCGGGACTGCGGGTGGACAACGAGTTCACCCGTGATCCCCTGGTGCGGCAGGCCCTGGTCCTGGGTATCGACCGCGAGGGATTGACCCGCGACGCCCTGACACCCAGCTACCCGACACCGATCTCGATCCTGAATACCAACAACGCCAACGCAATCGACCTCGCCAGCGAGTTCGCCTACAACCCGGACAGATCCCGTGACCTCCTGGAGCAGGCCGGCTGGCGACAGGGCTCCGACGGCATCCGTGCCAAGGACAACACCCAGCTGCGGCTGACCGTCCCGCAGAGCGCCCAGCAGGTCGCGCTCGGACCTGCCTGGGAGTACATCGCCCAGCAGTGGCGCAAGGAACTCGGCATCGTGCTGGATGTGCGCAACGACCCGTCGTTCGCCGCCTCCGCCAACACCGATGTGACGGTGCCGCTGGTGGTGAGCCGCACCTCGATCATCTCGCTGGGGCAGAGCTTCGGCGGCGAGGGCAACACCGCGCTGTTGGGCTCTCCCCCGGAGTTGGCGGCGCTGTACACCCGCGAGCTGGAGGCCAAGGACGACGCCGAGTTCAAAGCCGTTCAGCAAGAACAACAACGGGCGTTGATCAAAGGCTCGTATGTGATCGCCTACTTCGAAGAAGCACAGACCTTCGGCGCCTCCCCCAATGTCAACGTCACGTTCCAGACGCAGACCTATCCCGACTTCTACAACGCCTGGAAGCAACCGTGACGGCGCTCTCCGAGGCACAGATCGTCGCCGCGCCGACCCTGCCGCGCCAGAGCAGGACCGGTTCCCGCCAACTAGTCCGGTACGTGGCCGGGCGTCTGTTCCAGGCCGTGGTGGTGCTGTGGCTGGCCTATACGTTGACCTTCATTGCGATCACCCTGCTGCCGTCGAATCCCATCGACATGTTCGCCACCGATGACACCGGGGTGATCGACCCGCAAACCGTCGAACAGATGAAGCAGTACTACGGCTACAACCACGGCGTGATCGAGCGGTACTTCATCGAGCTGGGTCACGTGGTCCGCGGGTCGCTGGGCTTTTCGATGAGCACCGGGCAGACCGTCACCCACGCCATCGGCGATGCCGCCTGGCCGACGTTACGACTGGCCGGCACCGCCTTTGTCATCGCGGTGCTGATCGCCGCCGCGATTGTGGCCACCGCATCGCTGGCGCACTGGCGCTGGGTGCGGTCCGCGGTGGTGGCGCTGCCGCCCCTGTTCGCCGCGGCACCGGTGTTCTGGGTGGGCATCGTCGTGCTCAACGTGCTCTCGTTCCGGCTCGGCTGGATCTCCGCATTTCCGGACGGGAGCTTGCTGTCGATTCTGGTGCCGTCGTTGGTGCTGGGTCTGCCGCTGTCCGCAGCGCTCGCGCAGGTGCTGCTGAAAAGTGTTGACACCGTGCTGGACAGCGACTTCATCGACGTCGTGCGCGCGAAAGGGGCGGGCAAACACTGGGTGTTCTGGCGCCATGTGGTGCGCAACGCGTCCGGTCCCGGGCTGACGGTGGCGGGCACGGTACTGGGTACCCTTGTCGGCGGCACGGTGGTGACCGAAACCGTCTTCGCCCGGGCCGGGATCGGCCGGGTGCTGCAGACGGCGGTGTCGCAGCAGGATGTCTCCTTGGTACAGGGCTTCATCCTGATCATCGCGGCGGTGTATGTGGTGGTGAACCTGGTGATCGACCTGCTGTACCCGATCCTCGACCGACGGATTCTGCTCACCACCGGCGGGGCACGAGGATGACTCTCGCACCGCAACTCACCCGGCCCTCGGCGCCCGTCGAGCGCGCCCGGCGAATCCGGCTCAGCCCCAGCGGAATCACCACGGGCCTGGCCGTGGCGGTCCTGGTGATCATCGCATTGTGGACCCTGGTCCCGGGATGGTTCACCCATCACGACCCGCTGATCGGCGACGGAGCGCTGAAGTTCCTGCCACCACGTCCGGAATTCTGGTTCGGGACCGACCGGGCCGGCCGTGACACGTTCGCCCGGGTGGTGCACGGCACGCGAAACACCCTGTACGGGGCGGTGATCGGCACCTCCATCGGTCTGGTGATCGGGACGATCCTCGGGGTGGCGGCCGGTGTCCTGCGTGGCGCCGTCGACGCCGTGTTGATGCGTGTGGTCGACGTCCTGCTCGCGCTGCCCGGGTTCCTGCTGGCGCTGTGCGTGGTCGCCGCCTTCGGGCCGGGCACCACCCATGTCGCGATCGGTGTCGGCATCGCAGCCATCGCACCGTTCGCCCGCGTGGCGCGCGGTGAGGCGCTGCGCGTCGTGCAGCTCGAATACGTGGATGCAGCACGGATTTCCGGAGCACGCCCGGCGGCGGTGCTGTTCCGGCACGTGCTGCCCAACTCCGCGGGACCGATCGTCGCACTCATCCCCACCGAACTCGGCGCGACCATCCTCAACATCGCCGGCCTGGGTTTCCTCGGGTACGGCGCACCACCCCCCACACCGGAGTGGGGCACCCTGCTGTCCGAGGGCCGCGACTATCTCGCCAACGCCTGGTGGCTGACCACCCTGCCCGGCATCGTCGTCCTGGTGGCGGTGCTGGCCGTGGCCCGAGCCGGACACCTGTTGCAGCGCCGATTCCGGATCTGACGAAGGAGACCGTCGATGACCACCACACTGCCCGCACCGACTGCGTTATCCGCCGCGCGGGACGGTGACGCGGTTCTCGAGATCGAGAACCTCACCATCTCCTACGCCGGCGCGGCACAACCCGCGGTCCGCGGGGCCAACCTGACCATCCACGCCGGTGAGGTGGTCGCGGTGATCGGCGAATCCGGTTCGGGCAAGTCGACTCTGAGCCGGGCGGCGATCGGACTACTGCCCGACAGTGCCGCCATCGAGAGCGGATCGATCCGGATCGGCGGGCGCGACCTCGGCGACCTGAGCGAACGAGAACTGGTGAAGATCCGCGGCAAGGTGGTGGCGCTGGTACCCCAGGATCCCGCAACATCGCTGGACCCGGTACAGCCCATCGGACGCCAGATCACCGAGGTCTTCCGGTTGCATCCTGGCGGACGACGGTTGTCGCGCACAGAGTTACGCGGCAAAGCGGTCGAGCTGCTGGATCTGGTGGGCATCGATCATCCCGAGCAGCGCCTGCGGCAATACCCGCACGAACTCTCCGGCGGCATGAAACAACGCGTCCTGATCGCCATCGCGTTCGGGCTGCGCCCCACCCTGCTGATCGCCGATGAACCGACCTCGGCACTGGATGTCACCGTGCAGAAACAGGTGCTCGAAGTCTTCGACCGGCTGACCGAACAGACGCAGGTGGCAGTGCTCTTTGTCACCCACAACCTGGCGGTGGCTGCCGATCATGCCAGCCGTGCGGTGGTGATGCGCAGTGGCGAGGTGCTCGACAGCGGGCCCATCGACGAGCTGGTGTGCCGGCCCCGGCACGACTACACCCGGGAACTCATCAGCAGTGCCTTCGGGTTGGCCGGTCGCGTCGCCAGGCGCGAAGTCCCTGCCACTGCTGCTGATCCCGCGATCGAGGTGCGGGGCGTGACCAAGGTCTTCACCCACGGACCGACCGGACAGTTCAAGGCCGTCGACGACGTGTCGTTCTCCGTCACACCGCACAGCACCTTCGCTCTGGTGGGTGAATCCGGCTCCGGTAAGTCCACCACGGCGCGGCTGATCCTCGGACTGGCCCGCCCGGACTCCGGCGAGGTGCACATCCACGGCCGGGCGGTCACCGGTCTGAGGGGTCGCGCCAAACGTGCGGTGTGGCGCGATATCCAGTTCGTGCAACAGAATCCGCAGGTCGCCCTGGACCCGCGACTCACCGTGGAACAGATCGTCGGCGAGCCGTTGCGGTCATTCGGGCTCGGCGACCGCGCCACCCGCCGCGGCCGCGTCGCCGAGCTCCTCGACCAGGTAGGGCTGCCGGGTGCGTTCGCGGGTCGCAAACCCCGCGAGCTCTCCGGCGGCCAACAGCAGCGGGTGGCGATCGCCCGGGCGCTGGCGCCCCGCTCACCGATCGTGGTGCTCGACGAGGCGCTCTCCGCACTGGATGTGGTGACCCAGGGACGCATCCTCGACCTGCTCGACGAGGTACAGCGCGAACTACAGCTGACCTACCTGTTCATCTCCCACGATCTGGATCTGGTGCGCTCGATCTCCGATGACGTTGCCGTCATGCGCCGTGGCCGGGTGGTGGAAACGGGCCCCACCGACCAGATCTTCACGAACCCGACCGACAGCTACACGCGGGCCCTGCTCGACGCCACACCGGGCCGCCGGCTCCGCGCACAACTGACCAGCCTCGCCGATGTCTAGAGAGGTACACCGATGACCCCGACCCGCCGACTCAACCTGGGCGTCGCGATCCACGGCACCGGCTCCGGCGCATTGTCCTGGAAATGGCCTGGAACTCAGTGGAACCGGTTCAGCGACTATGGTTTCTACCAACGCTCCGCCGAGATCGCGCGCCGCGGTGTGCTCGACGCGGTGTTCGTCTCCGACCATCCCGCGCTGTCGCGCGACGCCTCCAAAGCGCCGACGCACGTCTTCGACCCGACGGTGCTGTTCGCCGCCATCGCCGGCGCCGTCCCCGACATCGGCTTCGTGCTCACCGCCTCGTCGACCTACAACTCGCCGTACAACCTGGCCCGCCGGCTGGCCTCACTGGACTCCATCTCCGGCGGCCGGGTGATCTGGAATGCGGTGTCGAACTTCAATCCCGATATCGCCGCGAACTTCGGGTCCGGGCCGCTGCCGGCCCGCGACGAACGCTACCGCCGGGCCGACGAGTTCGTCGAGGTGGTCAAGAAGCTCTGGTTGAGTTGGGACACCCCCACCGGCGAGGTACCCGACGGCCCACTCTGGGATGAGACCACCGCCCGCAGGGTCGACCACCACGGCGAATTCTTCGATGTGACAGGGCCTCTCAATGTGCCGATCGGGCCGCAGGGACACCCGGTGATCGCCCAGGCCGGCGGGTCACCGGCCGGGATCAACTTCGCGGGTCAGCACGCCGAAATCGTCTACGCCGCACTGCTGACCAAGCAGGAGGCGTTCGACTACGGCGCCAAACTCGAGGAGCGTGCGCTCGCCCACGGCCGGCCACCCGGCAGCATCCGGCTGTTTCCGGGTCTCGGAGTGGTGCTCGGCGATACCCGCGACGAGGCGTATCGGCGGCATGAGGCGCTCAACGGTTCCGCCGGCGAGGACGCGCTCATCGCCGAGTTCGCCAAACGGCACAGCACCAACAATCCCGACTTCCCGAAGCACCTCGATCCGGACCGTCCGCTCGATCCCCAGTGGTTCACCTCTCGCGACGACCAGACCCGTCCCATCGGGTTCACGCAGGCGCTGGCGAATCTCATTGCCGCTGAGGGGCTCAGCGCCCGCGAGATCGTCCGGCGCACCGGCCCCGCGGGCGGGCACCGGCTGTTGATCGGTACCCCCCGCGAGGTCGCCGACGACATCCTCGACTGGTGGAGTTCGGGGGCGGTCGCCGGGTTCAACGTCCACGTGCCGCTGCTGCACGAGGACCTGGAGCGCTTCGTCGACCAGGTGGTACCGATCCTGCAGGCCGAGGGCGCCTATCCACGCGACTACGGCGAGACGACCATCCGCGACCGGTTCGGCCTGCCCTACCCGCAAGCGCGCACCTCCGCCGCTGCCGTCGGTGCTGCGTAGTCCCATGGCGACCACCCCGCCCGACCGTCGGCCACTGTTTCTCAGCGTGGCCGTCAACAGCACCGGATCCGCCGGAAAATCCTGGGCCGCGCCCGGCACGTCTTGGGGACGGTTCAGCGATTGGGACCACTATCTGCGGTCGGCACAGCTGGCGCGTGACGGTGGCTTCGACATCGTGTTCCTCTCCGACCACCCGGCCCTGCAACGCGACAACACCTCTCGCCCGCTGCACAGCTTCGATCCCACGGTGCTGTTCGCCGCCATCGCCGCATCAGTGCCCGATATCGGCTTCTTCCTCACCGCGTCGTCGTCGTACAACTCGCCGTACAACCTGGCGCGTCGGCTCGCGACCCTCGACCACATCTCCGGCGGTCGGGTGATCTGGAACGTGGTGTCCAGCTTCAATCCCGATATCGCCGCCAACTTCGGCGACGCTCCCCTGCCGCCGCGCGCCGAGCGCTACCGCCGGGCCGACGAGTTCCTCGACGTGGTGAAAAAGCTCTGGCTCAGCTGGGACACCCCCGACGGCGAAACACCCGCCGACACCGTGTGGGACGAGACCACTGCCCGCAGAGTCGACCACCACGGCGAATTCTTCGACGTCGCCGGGCCGTTGAACGTCCCCATCGGACCGCAGGGCCACCCGGTGATCGCCCAGGCCGGCGCATCAGCGGCCGGGGTGGACCTGGCGGCCAAACACGCCGACATCGTCTATGCGTCGCTGCTGCACAAACAGGCCGCGTTCGCCTACAAAGCACAGCTGCAGGAGCGGGCTATCGCGCACGGACGCGACCCGGATGCCCTGCGCTTGATGCCGGGACTGACGGTGATCACCGGCGACACCCGGGAGCACGCCTACCGCAAGCACGAGGCCCTGCACGGCCACCATAGCGAAGATGGACTGCTCACCGATTCCCTCACGCAGACAGCACTGTTCGGCAGCAACCATGGACTGGATCCGGATCAGATCCTGGACCCGCAGTTGTTCGCCTACACCGAGGACCAGTTCCGTCCGGTGGGCTTCGTACGGGCCTTCGCCGAACTGGCCGCCGCCGAGCCCATCACCGCGCGGCAGTTGGTGCGGCGGGTCGAGGGCGGCCACCGCCTGGCGATCGGCACGCCCGCCGACGTGGCCGAGACGATCCTCGATTGGTGGCGCGACGGCGCCGTCGACGGCTTCAACATCCACATCCCCGTCCTGCCCGACGGCATCGCCGAATTCAACCGCGACGTCATGCCACTGCTACGCGCAGCCGGAGCTGTCACCGATACCTATCAGGGTTCGACCATCCGGGAGCGACTGCAGTTGCGTGACCCCCGCCGAGTTCCTGCTGCCAGCATCTGACCCACCGTCCACTCCCGACGAAAGATCATCGTGTCAGCCGACTTTCAGGCCAGCCTCACCGACTTCCGACGCATCTTCGGTCAACTGGCCGCAGGCGCAGCGGCCCGCAGCCACTCCCGTCAGACGCCGCACAAGGAAATTCGTGCCCTCGGCGACGCGGGATTCGGTCGCTTGCGGGTACCGGTCGAGGACGGCGGCTTCGGTGTGGATCTGCCGACGTTGTTCGAGCTCCTCGCCGAAGCAGGCCGCGCCGACTCCAACGTGCCCCAGATCTTGCGCGGTCATTTCACCACCGTCGAGATCCTGCGCCACGCTCCCGATCTCGAACAACGCGCCTACTGGTTGGGCAAGATCGCCCAGGGCGCGCTCTTCGGCAACGCCCAGTCCGAACCCGCCGCCACCAGCCCGGATTTCCTCCCGACCACGACGCTCCACGTCGTCGACGGGCGTGCTGTGGTCTCGGGCGTGAAGTTCTACTCGACCGGCTCGCTGTACGCCGACTACATCCGGGTGGCCGCCGCCGACGATTCAGTCGACAACACCACCACCTTTGCCATCGTGCCGGCGCGCCATCCCGGCGTCACCCATGCGGACGACTGGGATGGCATCGGACAGCGTCTCACCGGCAGCGGCACCACCCATTTTGATGCCGTACCGGTGGCCGACAACGGCAACCTGGGGCGCTCCAAGAAGAACCTGCGGTCCATCCAGTCCTTCGTGCAGCTGGTCCACCTGGCCAATCTGACCGGCATCGCCCGCAATATCGTCGACGATGCGGTGACGCTGGTGCACTCGCGGCCCAGGACAAACCTGCACGCCCTCGCCGAGCGGGCCAGCGAAGATGCCGAAGTGCTGGCCGTCATCGGACATCTGTACCGGCATGCGCAGACCGCCGACGCACTGCTGGCCCGGGTGGCCGACGGCTTGGAGCGCGCCAATACTCTCGCCGATGCCGGCCTCGACGCCGAGGAGGCCTACGCCCGCACCTTCGTCGACGTCTCGGCGGCTCAGGTGAGCATCATCGAAGCGGTACTCGATGCCGGCGCGCAGATCTTCAATGCCGGTGGCGCCTCCGCAATACGGGAGGTCACCGGCCTGGACCGGCACTGGCGCAACGCCCGCACCCTGGCCTCGCACAACCCGGTGATCTACAAACCCAGGGTCATCGGCGATTTTGTGGTCAACGGCACCACGGCCAAATCGTTCTACGACCGTCGCCGCGCCGCC